>JBJONT010000160.1:0-31592 GCA_046051705.1 Planctomycetota bacterium
CTTCCCTCGAGAAGCGTATAAACGTCGACCGAAATCCACTCATTTCAAGACCCGAAAACGCAAGGAAAACCCTGAGGAGGACGATACGCAATCCTAAAGTAAGTGCCATTAGGCGCTAGCCTCCGGTTCAACCCCCCATCGCATGGTCAACGTCATCCAGGCTAATCAACCGGGGGCTAGCGCCCGCGCGGCTGACACGTCGGCCTGCGGCCGAGAAACTAACCCCCTATGCTAGGTCTATTTGGTTTCGAATCATGTACGCTAGAATCAAAGCTATACGTGACGCTTAATTGCGATACGCGTAGGCTCGAATCATCCTCCATGAACCAATTACACCAATAGAAAAATAACCTTATGAATTCCGACGGAACACCTACGAACGCAATCCCTCCAAGAGATGCGCATAAACAAGGGTTACACCGCACCATGACCCTTGGCGGAGTCTACGCCACCCGGAATTACACGATCAAGCACCTGCAGAGCTTGAAAGGTAAAACCGTGCTGACGGAAACCATGCCTTTTACGATAAGCGAAGCGGTTGCGGCTGAAGAAGCCGGGATCGATACGATGAAAGTCAAGTTTGATCCAAACAATCCGGCAAGCGCTATTGCGATCCGAAAAGCAGCTCCGCATACGTTCATGACGTTCTGTATCGGTCTGACGAAAATTGCTACAGCTGCCGAAGCTGTCCGCGCAGGTTACGATGCTATGGATATCGGTGCCGATGGGATCATGTGCCAATGGGGTCCCGAGTTCATCGAAGCTTGCTCTAAAGCTGGAATACCGGTCGAAGCACACGCGGGGCTTGTACCTCGCTTGAGCACCTGGACCGGTGGACTCAAGGCAGTCGGTAAGACCCTTCAAGAGGCGCTTTGGATCCACAAGCAGATTCAATCATTCGAAAATGCAGGAGCTTGGGCTGTTGAAATCGAAGTCATACCGGCGGAATTGCTCGCACAACTCTCCCGACGCACTCGATTGGTTACTTCGTCTATCGGGGCCGGTAGCGGCGGCGACATTCAGTTCATGTTCGCCGAAGACATCTTAGGCAATCACGCACCACCCTACCCACGCCATACCAAACAGTATCGGGATCTGTTCAAGATGGAACAAGCGATTCAGGCTGAGCGCGTCGGCGGATTCCGGGACTTTATCGCAGATGTCAAAAGTGGTGCTTTTCCAGGTCCCGAACACGTCGTCAAAACACCTGCGGGATTGATCGACGAGTTTCTTGCATCCTTGGATCAAAAATGATGGTACATTAAGCGTCGGCTTATGGCGTCCATCCATTGTTACAATCCCGGAGACCGTCGTCCGCCGTAGTCGCCATACGGTGAGTAATAGTAGAATAAGTTCATCGCGTAACAGAGTGAAACCCAGGCAATCACGATTCCGAAAATTCCGAGGACTAGAGCCAATGAGGTTTTAGTTCGGTCCTTACCAACGACAAGTCGAATGAATTTCCATGTCGCTCTCACAATCAGAGCAGTTGCAAGCGCAAGAATCGCCATAGCAACGAGAAGAGCCTGGGGGTTGCTGAACCAATTCCCCACAGCCACTAATAAGCCTAACGCACAGGTTCCCAACCAGGAGTGGGTGGCGATTGACCAGTCTGCATGATTGGACTTGGTTAACGCTTGATCGGTCTTGTAAGCAGGAAGCGTCTCTCGAGACGTAGGAACATAGGCGTCGCTAATCGCAAAAGATTCTGATTCTGATGCTGATGCTGATTTCTTGTCATCCGATGCAGACATAACTACTCTCCGTGAGATGGCCTTGCGCCAGTTCAAGCAAAACTTACGTTGCCGATGTATAACAGGTCTCATTCGCCCGTGTAATATAGCAAACTTATCCGCAACACCAAACAATTCTCATGACCTTATCATCGAATGATAAATCCCCATCCGATGGCAGTAGAGCCTGTAGGATGTCATGTGTCCTTCAGCGGGTGTACAAGAGTGTTTGGCACGCAATCAAGAGCTTCAACGAATTCGTAAGACTTCCGATCGCCTTGTTTGTTGTATTCGCGA
The DNA here is from genome assembly GCA_046051705.1 of Planctomycetota bacterium. Taxonomy (GTDB): domain Bacteria; phylum Planctomycetota; class Planctomycetia; order Pirellulales; family Pirellulaceae; genus JBKCUI01. The sequence continues at coordinate 2,031 of JBJONT010000160.1, forward strand.
CGATACTGATAGTCAAATCGTATCACTTCTATATTCCGCCCAAGTTCAATACAGGTTTCCTTGCTGGGAGGGAGACCTATTTTTTCTCAACACCCTATGCGGTTGGTTTTTACTTGCACATCGTTGGTGCTCCGTTAGCACTCATCGCGGGTACCCTTCAGTTCAGCCGAACAATTTTAAAGCGGCTTCCTAAGTTGCATCGTACCCTTGGTCGAACAGCAATCATTTCCACGATTGGTTTCGCTACCCCAGGGGGCTTGATCATGGCTTTTGGTACCCGTGCTGGATCGAGTGCATTACTATGTTTTCTTGTCATGAACCTTTTGACCGCTTGGTTTGCTTGGATGGCATGGCGCACGGCCGTGGCTCGAAGATTCGTCGACCATCGTCGTTGGGCATGGCGATGCTATTTGATGCTCGCGTCTGCCATACTGCTTCGAATCATCGATCCAGTGCTCCGCGAAACCGGCGTTCCAGACCTGCAATCCTACAGGCTTTCGATCTGGCTAAGCTGGTTACCGTCGCTTGTTTGTTATGAGATTCTACATTCCAGATGGTCGATGAAATGACTACCGTGTACGAAATTGTTTCATCGGACAAAGGCACGTTGGAGTAAAATGTCTCAGCAATCCGAACAGGAATTGTCTGAAAAACCCGAATTGATCTTCAAGAGAGTGCGGATTGAAATCCGTCTTTTTAACTCAATTCGCGACAAGCAAACATGTTCCAAAATGTAGCATTCGACTTCGATCAGCCATAGACGGACCGGACGTAAACTCCCCATTGATGAGGAACCAGACCATGCAAGCAGCGTTATCGGTTTTGAGTAGGGTTATGATCGCTATGATTTTTTTGATGAGTGCGGTCGGCAACAAAATTCCGAAATTCAATGACGTTGCCAACTTGATGGCATCCAAAGGAGTCCCCCTTCCGCAGATCGCATTGGCGGGCGCAATCGTTTTCCTCGTCGCCGGTAGCTTGTCGGTCATCGCAGGATTCAAAACCCGTTCCGGTGCGGCGATGCTCCTAGTCTTTCTTGCTCTTGCTACGTACTTCTTTCACGACTTCTGGAATTTCCGGGGGCAAGAGCAACAGTTGCAGATGATTCAGTTCATGAAGAACATCTCGCTCATGGGAACGATGTTGTTTTTGATTGCCAACGGGCCAGGTGCGATGAGTCTTGATGGTCGGACCAAGTCCAAGGGCTGATGATCGGCCGGCCTTCACTACCTGATTTCAACACTTGGCCTAGCTTCTGATCGAAACAATTAGTCCGCGTTTCGTTTGCCCATTCGCTCATTGAGCAGTGCATCAACAGCCGCGATCGCCGTAGCAAGCCTGTGTTCATAAGGACCGTTGATCTGTACGATCCGAACGGCTGGTTCGCGATGGGAGATCTCTGAGAGTTGCTCAGCGAATCGATCATGCATCCAATGTCGAATATGTTGACCATCACGAAATCCATCCTGAACAAATGGAACATCGGGGGCTGTCAGTAGATAGAGATCAGCTTTGGATTGCTTGCCAATCTCATCGACAAATGGATGTCGTGCATGAAAGTACCTTTCGTACCAAGTCCCTGTTGCAAAGGCATTCGTGTCGCAAACAACGATTCGATTGCATTCTCTGGCGGCTAGATCTTCGCGACGCTGTTGCTCCTGGGCGATGTGTACGAACTCGTCGCTGCTCCAACTCGGAGAGGCATCGGATGTCGTTAAACGAGACACTTTCGCTTCCCAGTGTTCACGTCCGTATTCTGGGACCCACACGGTTTGATAATGATCAGCTAGTTGCTGTGCAAGGGTGGTTTTGCCGGTTGACTCAGCTCCCACTAAAACGATGCGAGGAACGAACCAAGCTCGAACACATGGCTCCAAATGAGCGAGGTGTACGAGTGGATTAGCGCGGATTTGCGTTCCGGATATCGGAACACTTACGCGTGATTGATCCACCATCACATGGCGAGAGCCCATTAATGACGCATAAATCGGCCCGTAGTTTTCGCTGGAAAAAACAACATCAGGGGCACGCCCTAAGTACTTAACGGTGAAGTCAGCCCATTGCTTTGAATCGTCCTCAAGCTCATCGGGTACCAAACGCACATCGCAATCGGGATGGATCTCACGCAACCAAGCATAACGCACTTCACCCGGGATTGTTTGCGAAGGGTGCGCGGCAAGCATAACGATCAGCTCATCAACTTGTTTACGCGCGGAATCGATTAGAAACTTGTGGCCACGATGTGGCGGATAGAATTTCCCAACGACAAATCCCAACGTCATGTTAGGTAGTCCCTTCCTTTAGCGAATCGTTATCCGCAATCCAAGATCGATGCCACTGTCTCCAACCGACGACCGCCATGCACAGAAAAATCGAATAAAGGATCGCCGTCAAGTAAAGACCTTTGGAAGCGTAGAGGGGTACATAGATCGCATCGACAATGATCCAACCCAGCCAGTTTTCTAGCTGCTTGCGGTTTAGCATCCACTGAGATGCAAGGCTTAGCGAGGTCGTCAAGGCATCCCAGAAGGAGGCCGAGCCACCGTATACATGCAAGGTCTTCCAAAGGCACAGCGTACTGACCAAAACAAAAAGACTTAGCCATGTTGATTCAACACTTCCGATCCGACTTAGGCTAAGCCGCGAATGGTTGGTTCCACCGCGCAGCCATAATCTCCAGCCGATAATCCCCAGCACAAAATAGACAATTTGCAGCCCTGCATCCGCAAACAATCGAGACTGAAAGAACACGACGCTGAAAGTCGCCACGTTCAGCAATCCGATGGGAAAATTCCAAACGTTTTCCCTGACAACAAGCCAGACGCAAAGGGCACCCGTCACGAAGGAGAGGGCTTCAAGCGTTGTTGTCAATTTAAGCCACAGTGCGATTGCAGCGACAACCGTAGTCGCGATGGTCAAAACAGCGAGAAACGCTTGACTCTTATCCAACTTTAGCCGGTCGATAATTGTAGCCAAGGTTGCCTTATGGATGCTTCAAGGGATTTAACGGGACGTTTTCACGTTTGCGATGTGCAAACGTGAGAGCTTGGAAATATATCATGAAGTCAGGACTGCGTTGATAGCGCATGGTTCGCTCACCGGTGAGCTATTCCCAGGGCGTTGCCCTGGGCTATCCCATTATGCCCCGTTGGGGCAGACGACCGGCGGTATAATGCTGATCGTCCACCGTCTGGCGACGGGTGGCTACGTTCGCGAGTGGCTAGTTCGCGGGCGGTTACCTTCACGTTAACGTGAAGGTGACAGCGACCAATCGTAGCCACTGCTGCCAAGCGGTGGGGATCGGCAATAGGCCGGGTAGATGATGATAGTCCACCGTCTGGCGACGGGTGGCTACGTTCGCGAGTGGTTAGTTCGCGGGCGATTACCTTCACGTTAACGTGCCGGTGACAGCGACCAATCGTAGCCACTGCTGCCAAGCGGTGGGGATCGGCAATAGGCCGGGTAGATGCTGATCGTCCACCGTCTGGCGACGGGTGGCTACCCATTTATTAAGTTCGTTGTGACATCTTACTGCGTCTTTGCACGCGATTCCTAAGCCACCTTAGAACGCGTTCGTCGGGAGGGTTCTGCAGCGTCGAAGGGCCTAGGGGCTTTCCGACCACCTACTATCCAATGCATTTCCTACTCGGCTGTGAACTAAACCAGACACTCTGGAGTCTCGAGTCGAGTATGAAGAGCCGAGGAAATACGTATGTTGGATATTGTTGATACAGCAGTGGGTGCGGGTACTTTCAAAACTCTTGCTGCCGCACTTGGAGTTGCAGGCTTGGTCGATACTCTCAAAGGTACGGGGCCTTTTACCGTCTTCGCGCCCACGGATGAAGCATTTGCGAAGCTTCCTGTAGGAACGGTTGAGAGCTTAGTCTTGCCTGAAAACAAAGACAAGTTAGCAACAATTCTCACACATCATGTGATCGCGGGGAAAGTAATTGCAGCCGATGCCATGAAGCTGACGACAGCTACAACGGTAGCTAACAAGCCGATCAAGATCGAAGTTAAGGACGGCAAAGTGATGATTGATGATGCAACGGTTGTCTCAGCGGATATCCACTGCACCAACGGCGTTATTCACGTTGTTGATTCCGTAATCTTGCCTAGCTAATCGTTCTTCAAAACCGCACAAAGCTCTCTTTGCGGAGGCTTGTCGTACTCTCCTTACAACATCAACCCAAATTTTGGGTTGATGTCTCTGTGCTAACATCACTTATCCCGATCGGTTTGTAAATGAACATCTCTCAATATAAGCTACTTTCAAACCTCTGCTTTCTTCTCGGATTTGCGTCCATTATCGGCTCAATCGCTATTTGATTTTTAGCTGGTGGCGACTCCGCTGAATCAAAAGCCCACGCTGAACGCTTCGGGATTTTCATAGGACTCTGGGCCCCAACCTTCTTTGCACTTTCTGGAAGGTTAGAAAAAATGACTACCGTTCAAAGCTTGGTGAAGCAATCATAAGCTATTGTCCTGACTGCGATCTCGATACCGACAGAGCCGTCAGCAACAAGTACTCGCTGAGATTGAAGAAGATTTGTTAAGCGTCTCTCAGCGTAATACGTCGATGAGTTACTTTGGCTACCACCTTTAGGGACGTAGCCGGTTTCGAACCAAGTTCATTTGGCTTAAGCTCTTGTTAGTAGATCTTTCGCTTGAGAGTTGAAGTCGCCCCCATGGATTGTGCATAGGGGACCCGGCTGGAAAATCTTCATCGGGGATTTTACGAACTCTGAAAAACTGACCAGTGGGTAGCTCCATCTTCTGACCATCTTCAAAGCTTTGGCCGCTCATTGCGGTTTTCAGCATCAAGTCGATGATCAATGAACCTCCTTCGCCCGCACTCTTGATTGGCATGATCAAATCCGGTTGCCCTAAGACCTGCATTCCAATCGTGTATATATCTTGATCGCTGCGAATGATGTTGACCAAACCAAACGTCAAAGCATCGGCATCGCAGAATTCAGCCATCTTACTCCAATCGGACGCTCCAAAGGATAGTGCTGAATTGTCGATAAACACCCCTGCGCCTCCAGCTTGTAGAAGCGGAAGGGCGCTTCGCATCATCGCCGAGGCGCTTTCCATCGACCCTCCTGGGCCAGCCAAACAAACTTGCAATCGGTAGTTTTGAACTTGCTGTAACTCTTTGCTTGTTGGCTCTCGTCGGCAGCTGCTTTTGAAGACATCCGCGAATTGGCTATCCCTTGGCCTGATGTGAAGTTCGACTTGGGATCCGTCAGGCAACACCAGGGAATCCCCCGAAAGGTTGCAGTCGCCTGAGATGGCTTGCGCCAACATTTTCCCGTCAGCCCAAGGACCCGGGATTCGCATTGCGATTTCGATACGGTGACTGGTCATCAGCACTACTCCTTGTGGAAAATCTTCGATCTGCGGCATGAATCCACAATTTTATCGATGAGCTGCACGCAGCATGCGTTTTTGGTTCGAAATATTTTTCCTGATCGCTTTTTCGCAGCATTTTATCGATGAATACGGGATCGTATTTGCTCTGCATTCAACCACTATTTCGAGCTATTAACGAAAAACAATGGCCAATATGATTGCGATTTTGGCCGGCTTTCGATTACGAGCACGAGCACCGTTCTACTGAGCACGAGCACGGTTTCACTGAGGACGAGTACCGCGCTTCAAAACCGAAACAGAACAATTCCAGCCACTAAAATTCACGAAGAACCACTACTTGCTAACACTTACCCCTACTACTTGCCCCTTCGAGCTTCACCTATCACGAAGCTTCATTTTCGCTCAATGACCCTTCTTGAATAACGTGTTTCTGCTTGAGTACTTCCTGGATCACTTCATCCCTGCGATCGTGTAGCCAAGCTGGGACAGCTCTTGTCCAACTCTTCGAATCGGGAATATGTGCAACTGGCGGCTCCACACCCCATCCGCATGTGATGCAAAAAGTTCGACCTTCTTCATCCGTGATGATGATCAACTCCTTCCAATCTGTTTCGCTTGTAAGACTCATTTCTCTACCTCATTGTTCCTGTATCACTGGTTATTGTTGCTGTACCAAGGGGCTATTTATCTCGGTAGCATAATCGGTTTTATGGTGGTATCTTTGCATCCGTTTTGAATTATCCTCAAAATCAAAGCGTGCCCATGGGAACCTTGCGCATGGAAACCTTACCCTGCAAACACCGTACTGAAAGTAGAACCATCGCATGACCGATCAGCTCACAGGAATCCTTGCCAAAGCGTTTCATCGCGGCTTGTTCGCATCCATTGCAATCCTAGCATGCATCTGTGCATCCGATTTTGCAAGCGGCGATGAACCGCTAAACGGACCGCTAAGAGACAAGACCCTTGTCGCTTGGGCTTCACCGGCAAATCTCACTCAGCAAGGAGGATCGATCCTTACGATCAACGACAATGACGATCGGTTTGACGGAATCATCTTCGGTGAGATTCAACAAGCTCGCTGGATGGCAGGTAGCGACTTGTTTCGTCGCACCATCCGCGAGCAGAAGGACTTCCCTGCCGAAACGCTGCAAGGAGGATCATTGGTTCAAATCGCTATCTGCTATCAAGGTAAGGAGATCACCGTCTACCGAGATGGGAACATTTACTCGCGTCATACCATCGAAAACCCACAAGAGTTTCATGCAGAGAGTTTGATTCTGATCGGACCGCGACATCGATCGGTCAAAGAATACTTCGAAGGTGAGGTTGCAGACGCGAGGATTTATGACTCGGCGTTAACCGAACAACAGATTCGCGCTTTGCGTATCAAAGAACCAGGAGACATCAAACCTTGGGCTTGGTGGACTTTTGATGATCCGCAAGCGACGGAGCGGACAGGCCGGATTGCACACACACAACTTCAAGGTGGTGCTTTCGTGCGAGCCGGCAAGTTAGTGCTCAACGGCTCAACTGCTGCCTTGGTAGCCTCCAAAAGCCTCTCGCAGATCACTTCGGAACCATCAGAGCTTTCGTTTCACTTGATGCATCCGGGGGGCCCAAGCCTACCAGGGGATCCGAACGCAGCTTTCTGTCTCGATGGCAAGTTTCACTTGCACTACATCCTCCAACATCCATGGGGTGGGAACAATCAGAACTCATTCTCCTTTATTCATGTGACAAGTCCCGACATGTTGCATTGGGAATGGCAACCTACCAAACTACAACCGTCATTCACGGGTCACGGTATGTTCAGCGGCACTGGATTTATGACAAAGGATGGCAAGCCAGCGGTCATCTATCATGGCCAAGCCTCAGGGCGTAATCAGATCGCCATTGCAAAGGATCGCAACTTGAACGAATGGTTCAAACCCTATGCAGTGGAAGTCAAGAACTCCGATGGGACCGAAGCAAAGATCAACCACTGGGATCCCGATTGCTTCCTGATCGGCGATACGTACTATGCCATTTCTGGAGGAGAAAATCCGCCGTTGATGAAATCAAAGGATCTAAAAAACTGGGAACTCGTCGGAGACTTTATCTCGGATCAACCCGCAGATGTTGCCATCGGTGAAGACGTCTCTTGTCCGAACTTCTTCAAGCTTGGCGATAAGTGGATGTTGCTATGCATAAGCCATCCGATGGGATGCAGGTACTATCTCGGGGACTGGGACGCGAAGCAAGAGAAATTCATACCGACATCCCATGGACGGATGAACGCTCGTCGCGAGGACCAACCGACATGGGGCTTATTTCAACGCACCGACTTTTTCGCCCCTGAGTCTGTTCTAACCGATGACGGACGTCGGGTGATGTGGGCTTGGCTAACCTCCGTCGGAACCAACAACAAACTGCTCGATAAAACCATTCAATCACTTCCGCGCGAACTCAGCTTGCCAGCCGATGGTGTCTTGCGGATCAAGCCACTGACGGAACTACAAACCCTCCGTCACGACCCAATCAAACACGCGAACCTTGTACTTGATCAACCTATTCTTGGTCATACAAGTCGCGTACCACCTATCGCGAATCCTTTCTTGCAGTCGCTCGTTGAAACCCCCAGCGAAGCTTGTGAGATCCGGTTGGAGATTCCAAGAGAAGATGTCGAGCGAAAGCTTTTTGGATTCATGCTATTCTCCGATGGCAAGGGAGGAGGATTGCCGCTAATGTTTCGTCCGGAAACGAGCACTGTTCGACTTGGTAATGCGGAAACAGCGTTCCCGATAAATCAACTCGGTAAGGACGAGAACCTCGAGATACGTATTTTCATCGACAAGTATCTCGTCGAAGTCTTTATCGGTGAACGAACGACACTTGTCGGCTCCTATCTCGGGAATCCTTTATCGAAACGGATCGATGGATTCACCGTAGGTAGCGCAACTCGCATCACAAGCTTAGAGACATGGAAACTGAAATCGACCAATGAAGGTTTCCATCAAGCGCAGCAGAATCCACAATGGCGACCAAACTCCAAGTGAACTACTAGATAAACAAGACCATGAAGAAACTGATAAATGTTCTTTTGTTTGCGTTGACGCTTTCGCTACCAAACTCGGTTCTTGCGCAGCGTGCTAAGCGAGGTGACTCGATACCAGACTTCACCCAAGGTGACACCATCCCGGAGGAGTCCAAGAAGGACTGGAATCTTGGTCCAACCGGTATGCGAGGATGGATGTACTGCGACCGCTTAGTAACAAAAGATGCAAGGCAGATCTATGTAACGAAAGTTGCACCCGGATCTCCAGCCGACGGGGTGTTTCAAGTCGGAGACGTAATTCTCGGCGTCAATGGCCGTTCCTTCGAGACAGATCCCAGGTTGGAGTTCGGCAGCGCGATTACGAATGCGGAATCGGAAATCGGTGCAGGAAAACTGACGCTGATTCGTTGGCGGAAGGGGGAAACGCAAGAGGTCACTTTAGAACTCTCGTTATTAGGGACTTACAGCAATACGGCTCCGTATGAGTGCGATAAGTCGCGGCGCATTCTGGAGAGTGGTTGCAGAGCACTTGCGGAACGGATGGGCAAACCGGGTTATCCCGACCGTCGTAATCAAGACCCCATCCCAAGGTGCCTTAATGCGATGGCGTTGCTCGCAAGTGGGAATCAAGAATACCTACCGTTGGTGCAGCGCGAAGCGCGTTGGGCAGCGAGCTTTAGCTCGACAAGTATGCAGACGTGGCATTATGGCTACTGCATGATGTTGGTTTCGGAGTATGTCCTAGCAACAGGCGATCAGTCGCTAATCCCAGGGTTGCGACGGCTTGCATTAGAAGCAGCCAAGGGGCAGAGCGCGGTGGGATCTTGGGGACATGGGTTCGCATTGCCTGACGGTCGGCTTGGTGGTTACGGAATGATGAATGCCCCAGGTTTGCCGCTCACGATTTCGCTTGTGCTCGCTCGCGAAGCGGGCATCGATGATCCTGAGGTAACCCAAGCGATTGAGCGAAGTGCAAAACTACTTCGATTTTACATCGGCAAGGGTGCCGTTCCGTACGGAGACCATCATCCGTGGATTGAAGGCCATGAAGACAACGGCAAATGTGGCATGGCTGCCGTGCTGTTCGGATTACTAGGTGAACCCGATGGAGTAGAGTTCTTCTCGAGGATGAGTGTTGCGTCGCACGGATCCGAACGGGACTGCGGGCACACTGGAAACTACTTCAATATCTTGTGGGCAATGCCAGGAATTGCGCAGTTGGGCCCTGAAGCCACTGGTGCTTGGATGAAGGAATTCGGCGGTTGGCATTTCGACTTTGCGAGGAGTTGGAATGGTTCTTACATACACCAAGGCCCCCCGGAACCAGACTTTGACAGTTACCAAGGCTGGGAGAGTACAGGGGGGTATTTACTCGCTTATGCTATGCCGTTGAAGAAGACGTTCCTGACGGGAAGACGTCCGAGTATTGCCGCAAGTATCGACCGCGCAGCCGCGCAGTCGCTGATCCTCGACGGGCGGGGATGGGATAACAAAGATCGCACAAGTTACTACGACAACTTCAGCAGCGATGAACTCTTCGAGCGCCTTAGTAGTTGGTCTCCTGTGGTTCGAGAAAGAGCAGCGATGGCTCTTGCGCGACGCAAGGATCTACCGATCGAACCACTGATAGACATGCTGGATTCACCTCGTATCGAATCGCGTTATGGAGCTTGCCAAACCTTGACTGCACTTCGCAAACGAGGTGCGCCGGCGGTCGATTCGCTAATGCCCTTGCTCTCCTCGGACGACCTGTGGTTGCGGGTTAAGGCGGCTGAAGCGTTGGCAAGCATTGGACCACCGGCGATGCAAGCCGTCCCAAAGCTACTTGAACTATTATCAAATCCAGACGTCGAGAAAGATCCACGTGGGATGCAACAGCGTTACCTTACGTTCGCCCTGTTCGATCAATCCGGAGGGATGCTCAATAGATCACTTGAGGGAGTGGATCGCGAAGCGTTATTCAGAGCGGTTCGAGTGGGACTAGGAAACCAAGACGGTCGGGCTCGCGGAAGCCTTGGTTCTGTATATCGAAACTTGAGCAAGCAAGAGATTGAGCCGTTGTTGCCAGCGATTTACAAAGCTATCGTCGAACCGGCACCGAGCGGAGAGATGTTTGCGGATTCAATCCGTGTCGAAGGACTAAAACTTCTTGCAGAGCACCATATCGAAGATGGGATACGGGCTTGTGTACAATACACTCGAGGTCAGAATCCTTGGGCTAGCGAGAAGCGAACGCCTGAGTTGATGAAGATACTTCTTAGCTACGGCAAGCACGCTCAAGGGTTTGTTCCAGAGTTGCAGAAGATTGCTGACTACTTCGAAAAGGACGAGCCGAATTTCCCTCGAGAACTGATGAAACTCAAAGCGCAGTGTGTTCGCGAGACCATTCAAGAAATTCAGGCAGCAACCGATGAACCGAAGCTCAGCAAGCTCAGTGGGATCGAGCTTGAATGATTCGCTGCTGATCTTTTAAAACATAACGAACCCGTTTTCCTTTACGGCTTTCGAATACAGGACATTTGAAAAGTACTTAATAATGCAAGTTGAAATCGTCATCCCTGCACGGCTAGCTTCGACACGTCTACCCGAGAAACTGCTTTTGAGCGAGACCGGCCAACCTCTGATCGCGCATACATATCAAGCCGCCAAGAAGAGTCGCTTGGCAAACCAGGTAACCTTGGCAGTCGATCATCCTAGGCTTGCTGAAGCGGCCCAAGCTTGCGGTGCGTCATGGGTAATGACCGACCCGGATGCGCAGAGTGGTACAGATCGCATAGCGGAAGTCGCCCGCAGTCGCCCGCAGACCGATGCTTTTGTCAACGTACAGGGGGATGAACCGGAAATCCAAGGGAGTGCGATCGATCAAGCGATTGAGTTGCTTTTGGCGCATCCGGAGTGTTCGGTTGCAACGCTTGCCACGCCGATAAGAAATCGTCGCGACTTAGAAGACCCAGCCTGTGTAAAAGTCGTTCGATCGCAAACGGGCGAAGCCCTTTACTTTAGCCGATCCGTCATTCCCCATCCCCGACAATGGGATGAGGGTTACTTGACGGCCAATCCTCCGGTGTATTTGCAACATTTGGGTATATACGTATATCGCAGGGAATTTCTCTTAGCTCTGAATGAATTGCCAGCGAGCCCCCTCGAACAAATTGAAAAACTCGAGCAATTAAGGTTTTTGCAAGCCGGGCACCGGATCGTCGTCGGGGTCGTGCAATCTGCTCCTCGCGGAATCGACACCCGAGAAGATTATGACGCATTCCTCGGTCGATTCAGGGAGAATGGAAGGTGACAAAATCGCCGTTACCCCGTAGAATTTGTGGTAATTCCGAATTTCACCTCGCATTGAGACTGCATGAGTACAGCATCTACCGAACCGATCCTCTTGGCGGATAATTCCAAGACCGTTGCAGACAGTATTGAGTCGGCCAAGGTAGCGGCGCGCATTGCTGCCGAGAACAAAGGTCAGGAAATCGTCCTGCTCGATCTCTCGAGACAGACAAGCGTTTTCGATTGCTTTCTGATTGTTACCGGAACAAGTCGCCGACAACTGCACGCTATCGCGGAAGAAATCGACCGCGAATTGAAGAAACGCGGCGAAGTGCGGCTGACCATGTCCGGGTATGACGAGAGCCAATGGATCGCGATCGACTACGGCGGGATCATTGTCCATTTGTTCGACGATGAGCATCGTCAATACTATGACCTTGAGGGTCTCTGGGGAGATGCCGCAAAGGTAGATCTAAGCGGCGTTTTGCAGCCCACCGGGGCCCGCCCGACCGGTCAGGAATAAATGCTCCTGGAATAAATGCTTCTTGTACTTTCCTTGATGCAATAAATCATGGCTGTCTCGCTGATCTACATCCTTTGGTCGATTCCCGTATTGATTATCGTAAGTCTCGTGATGGCAGCCACACGCCACGAGAGATGGGACTTGATCCAAAAGCAAGCGATCAGTTCAGGGATATGGACCCTGACGTTTCTTGGAGCCATCGCACTCTTCATTGCAACGGCAATGTGGTGGATCGGGTAAAGAACCGCGTCAGACGGTACGAAACAAATAAAAAACCCCCGAGAGAACTCGGGGGTTTTTTATTTAAGAGGCTCCGGTGGGAGTTGAACCCACGCGTGGCGGATTTGCAATCCGCTGCCTTAGCCACTTGGCTACGGAGCCTTTTATCTAAGCGCCTTTTATCTAATAGCCTTTTTGGGGCCTTTTGAGGTACGACAAATATCGGACGGTTATGCTGGTTGTACGGAACAAATCAGGCCAGATTACCCCCTTTTGAGGGAAAATCTCGCCGCCGAGCGTTAACCTGTACCGGTTAGGAAATTTTTAGTGGACGCGGGCGTTCTGGTCAAGTCGGAATCGACCAATCGAGTCCTATCGCTGAGGTTCAGCGTTGAGTTGCGATTGGATTTTCTCGATGCGTTTCGGTGAAGCGCTCATCCGAGTTCCGAGCTTCTGAGCATGGATCGAGACACGCAGTTCTTCGATCATCCAACGATATTCGAGCAATGCTCCGGATGGGTACCAACGGGCAGAGCGTTGAGAGAAACTTGGGATGGTTTCAAGCTGTCCGATGCGTTGAAGGTAGTCCGTCCAAGCGGCCAGAGCGGGTTGGTCCATTTGAAGATCTTTTGCCCCGCCGTTCGATTTGAGTTTCTCCAATCGCGATACGATTCCGAGCAAGAATCTTGGCAGGTCTTTCCAGTAAACCCATGGGGTGTGGAAAGCGTGGTTAGGATCGAGCAACGCTGCGAGTTGCCGATCGATCACTTGAAGGTTTTCAGCGAATGTCTTGGGTGTTTGCTCGCGAAGCTTGCGAACTTGCTGGTAAGCATCTGCGAGTTTTGGAAGCCATCGAGCGATCTCGGCAGCAGCAACTCCGATACTCTTGACCCTTTGCACCCGCCTTGCTTCCCAATCGATTTGGGTTCGGGGTACGGGAGCAAAATCTGGTCGATCTCGATTCCAATCCGACTCGACTATCGCTAAGCGAATCATCAGCGAAGCTACGATCTCTTGTAGGGTATTCGCCGGCCAACGATCCGAGAGCCACAAACTGCATTCTTTCCACTTGGGAAGAAACTGTATTTGGCTTTTGATCTCCCTCGTTTCGCTATTTGCAAACATTCGGATGACCGACTCTCGCAAGTACTGTTCGGCAAGATGGGGATGATCGACGACACCCGTTGCAATTTGATTTCCAACTGGAATGCTTGGTTTCACCCCAGGTGGTTGTTTCGCTCCGGTTTGTTGTTTTACTTCCGGTGGTTTTGCGGTACCTAGCGTCGCTTGTGAGGGCAGGAGGGTAGGGAAGCGTTCGATACGTACACCGCCCACCGGCTCGATAACGGAGCGGGGTAAATCTACGATATCCCAGTTCGACATTTGGTTTCGTTGCCAAGGGTACTCGATGACCTTCGGCGCAGCCGTACTGCTCGTCGCTCCAGAGTGCTTCGTGAGCTTATGCTGATGATGCTCCTGAGCTTGCAACTGAACTGCGGCAAGATCGCGACTTGTCGCTATCGCTTTGCCTCGTTCATCTTGCATTTCGATGCGAAGTTTGAGGTACTCGGGTAGCCCATCGGAATCGAAATCGGATTTTTGAACTGGCTCACCGACATAGTTGGAGCAGAGTTCACAAAGGGATTTCCAGAAGGGGGCTGAATTACCGGCCGCAGACAACATTCCTGGCAAAAGCTTTTCTACCGTATCGGGAATCGGAACAAACTGCCTTCGAAGTCGTTTCGGTAGCGACTTCAAAAGAGCTTGGAGTTTCTCTCGCAATAGACCTGGTACAAGCCATTCGAGTTTCTCGTTGTGCAGTTGATCCACGGCGGGAATGGGAACTCGCAATGTGACTCCATCGCGATCGGTTCCTGGTTCGAAGTGGTAATCAAGCGGCAGCTTGCTCACGGATCCGATTTCAAGTTGATCGGGAAACTCCGATTCGACTTGATGAAGATCGAGAACGAGTTTCAGTTGTTCGAGCGAGAGGAAGGGTGGGTCGTTGGTATTCGCAAGGGACTTGTCCCACTTCTCAAGGGTCGTTCGATCTACAACATGATTAGGGATACAGTTGCGATAGAATTCCAGGAGTACGAATGGATCTGCCAAGCAGTCACGTCGTCGGGTTTTCTCGCCGACTTTCCGAAGATCGTGCAGGAATTGATGGTTATGCTTCCAGAACCGGGCTCTTGATTCGAGTTGTTCTTCGGCAAGTCCATGTTCGATCAGTAGGGAGCGAGCTAAAGTTGGATCGAGAGGAGCGAGAGGTACCGCGTGTCGCAGAACGGCCGGCAGTCCGAATAGGGTACCGCGTCGCATCACCATTGCTGAACCTTGCTTACGGCTGAAGTGAGGTTCGTCGTAGGAGAACTTCAAGCAGTGTTGCAGCGAGCGTTCGATCCAAGTCGGATCGATTCTTGCAGCGGTGCGTGCGTAGCGTTCTTTGGTTTCAATAATCTCGGAGGAGACGATCCATTTCGGGGGTTGGTTTCTGACTGTAGAACCGGGCCAGAGTTGCAATTCCATGTTCGATGCGCCGCGGTACTTATTGCGATCGTCGAGCATCGCAACTCCGGACGGAAAGGCCACCAACAAGGCTTGATGAAGCTCGGCATATCCTTTTGGAAGCCGATTGCTTGGGGGTTCCGCAGGAGTCGGCTTATCTGTTCTCGCGGGTAATTTATCCGTTTTGGCCAGAGCCTCCGTGGGCTCGGTCAATTCGATGCGTCTGGCGGCGATATGAAGCTTCGCATCGCGGCATTGATCAAGAAGTTGTCGGTGGACTTCGCCCCACTCTCGCAGTCGAACGAGGGATAGAAATGAATCTCTGCAAGCTTTCTCGAGGCGAGATCGTCCAAGCTTTTCTCGAAGGGATTGGTAGAAGTCCCAGATTCTAAGCAGGCTCAAGAAATCGCTATTTGGGTCACGAAACTTTTGATGTGCGTTATCGGCATCTTGTTGAAATTCCGGTGGTCGCACGCGTGGGTCTTGAGTTTCAAGTGCGGCTGCAACGACGAGGGCTTCGTTCAAGCAGCCTTGATCGGCGGCGGCGAGGAGCAAGCGACCGATGCGGGGCGATACAGGCCAACGAGCGAGGATTCGTCCGATAGGGGTAAGGTTTGAATTCTCGTCAATAGCTTCGATCTCTCGAAGAGTGCGTAGGCCTTCACGAACACTCTCCGGCCTGGGTGGATCCAGCCATGGCAAGGACTCGATATCAAAGATACCGAGGGACTTTGCATGAAGGATTGTCCCAGCGAGGTCGCATCGGAGAATTTCCGGTTGAGAGAACGGAGCGCGACTGAGGAAATCTTCTTGGTCGTAGAGTCGAATAGCGATCCCGGGCCCCAAGCGACCGCAGCGACCCGAGCGTTGGTTTGCGGAAGCTTGGCAGACCGGTTCAATTGGC
This sequence comes from Planctomycetota bacterium, assembly GCA_046051705.1. Taxonomy (GTDB): domain Bacteria; phylum Planctomycetota; class Planctomycetia; order Pirellulales; family Pirellulaceae; genus JBKCUI01. The sequence goes on from JBJONT010000160.1 coordinate 17,868, forward strand.
AAGCGTTGTACGCGGCTTTTAGCGGCATAGCGCGAAACGCGAGCCGTACCGGTATCGATGACGTAACGAATGCCGGGGACGGTCAAACTCGATTCAGCGACATTGGTCGCCAGGACAATGCGTTGCAAGCGATGAGGTTGAAAAACGCGTTGCTGTTCAGCTTCGGTCAACCGTGCGTACAACGGTAGAACTTCAACGGACTGATGCAAATTACGTTGGGTTAGGAATCCTCGAAGCCGTTTGCTTGCGTCTCGAATTTCGCGTTCGGTGGGAAAGAATGCGAGGATATCGCCTCGGCCTTCGCCGAGCAGTTCATCAACAGCATCGCAGAAGCGACTTAGCAAGGACGTATCGTATTCGATGTCATTACCGGTTGCGTCAGAGGCGCGTTGCATAGCGACGTTTTGAGCACCACGGTATCGAACATCGACGGGGTAGCTACGGCCTTCGATGCTTAGAATCGGAGCGGGGCCGATCGCATCATGGAAGTGGTTTGCGAATCGATCGGCATCGATGGTCGCCGAAGTAATCACAATCCGCAATTCAGGTCGCGATGGCAGCAAACGTGCGAGGTAAGCCATCAGCAGATCGATCTGAATCGATCGTTCGTGGGCTTCGTCGAGAATGATGCAATCGTAGGCTTCTAGAAACGGATCGCGTTGGATTTCAGCGAGCAAGATCCCATCGGTCATGAGCTTGATCAGCGAAGTCGCTTCTGTGTGATCTTGGAAGCGGACTTTATAGCCGACCACTTTTCCGAAGGGTGATTCGAATTCCTCTGCGAGTCGATGGGCGATGGATCTCGCCGCGAGTCGACGGGGTTGTGTATGGCCGATCCAACCGCGTTTACCGAACCCAGCTTCCAAGCAGAGTTTCGGGAGTTGGGTGCTTTTCCCAGACCCTGTCTCGCCACATAGGATGGTGACTTGGCGATTGACGATGGAGTCGATGACTTCATCGCGATACCGGCTGATCGGGAGTTCGGGATCGTAGATCAGCGAATAGGGAGTTTCGAGGCGTTGTTCGTAGCGCTGGTATGCGGCCTGCAGGGAGGCTTGCCAGCGTCGCAAGTCGTTCTCGAAGCGTTCCGGGGCAACGCGTTGGATACGTGACCACTGGTGTTCTAATCGGGAGGCATCATGCCGAAGGAGTCTACTCGCATCCAATGCAGGGTTGGATGGTTGCGTCATGTTCGCTCCCAGCGAACAGCGAACAGTCGAGCGGCGACGATGAAACAGAACCCGCAGAGGGTCAAGACCCCGAGTTCAAGCTCGATATCGGGCAGTTTTAGTTCCCGCCAGAAAATCTTGTTGTAGCCTTCGAGGGCCCAAGCGTTAAAAGTCAGCATCCCAGCACGCTGCATGGTCTCACTCATCAGGTAGCGCGGCACCATGCTTCCGCCGAGGGCCGACATACTCAAAATCACGATCGTCGAGACCCAACCGAGCTGCGTACGCGTTTTGCATAAGGATGCGAGGAATAAAGCGAAGCTTGAGGAAGCTCCAGCGGTAATCAACGTCATTGCGAGGAAACCTTCGAGGTGTGCGATCAATTCAATGCCGAAGACAAGGCTACCCCAAGCGAACATTAAAGTCATTTGGAGGATACCGATAATGGTCAAATAAGCCCACTTTCCGAGGAGGAGTTGATCCATTGTAAGTCGGCTGCAAAGCAATCGATCCAAGGTAGAGTTTTCGCGTTCTTCGAGGAGTGACCCGCTGGCAGTCGTAGCGCTGAAGAGCAAGAACATCACAGCGATTCCAGCCGCATACATCGCGATCACTGGATTGGCTTTCTTCTTGCCGAGAATATCGACACATTCGATGCGAGGAGGTTCGGGGAACGACATAGAAGAATAGTTCGAGGGGATCTCCATGGAAGATGGTGAAGCTGAAGAAACAGCAGAAGGGGCTGCGTTTGCGACGAAGCTCGCCGGTTGCACTTGTGCGGCTCGGATCTGTTCAAGGCGGAGTTGTTCGGAACGTTGCGACTCCGAGTAAGCAGTTAGGATTGCTTTTTGAACGAGTGCCGAGAGGACTTGCGAAGCGACTTGGTCGTAGGAATCCGAGAGGAGTTGGATGTTCGGAAGTTGGGGTGGGGGTTGGACGGTGGAGGCGATCGGCTGGTTGTTTGCGGGTGAGAAAACGATTGCGGCAGCGACCGATCCGCGTCTTACGAGGTCTTCGGCAATCGCAGGTGGAACGGTTTGAGCAGACTGGGACTCGACAGAGTCGGCGTGCAGGAGAGCAGTTTGCGAATCAGTGATCCGCAAGGAGGATTGTTCGCGAAGGAGTTCTACGGCGCGGAGCGTCAAAGGCGAATGGGAAATATCCGCAAGGGCAACTTTGATCCGGGGCGTGGAGGACCCCGACGTGCCGCGTGAGCCGAAGATCAGCGCGAAGATGCTGAAGAACAGGATGGGGACGACAAAAGTCAGCAGGAGTTCGGAGCGATTGTTTTTCAACCGCCTGAAGCTTACTTGGAGAATCGTCCAAACCATGTATTTCGAATCCGAATGACAAAAACCAAGGAAATCGGGTTACCCCGTTAGTCCTTGCTTCGTTGCAAAGCGAGGGTTGGGGGTAATCTGCGCGAGCCTCGTCTGGCAAATACTATCAAATCAATGAGTATTCTACCAATGAATAAGGTTCTCTGAACTGGGCTAGATTAGAGAGTCTGACGTTGCGGTTCAAGGTGAATGCGAGTCGGTGTCTTGGACAGCATCTCGGCGAGTCTCCCAGCAAGTCTACCCGTCAGCCGCTCAGCGAGCCTCGAACGGCGGAGTTTGCTGCCCTGGAAAAGCTGACCAAGAGCGTTGCCTCAGGGAACGGGAAAACAGTGAAACGACCGGGAGACTTGAAGTTATACTGCATTCTTTGAACCACCAAAAACTTCAGCGTTAGCTGACACTTCCGAGCTAGTGCACTGGTAATGCTAGCGAACGCCCGTTGGAATCAATCGATAGCGGAGAGTCATGCAATGAGTCCAGCAAGTGACAAAAACTTCTTGTTTGTATTGATTGCCTACCAAAACGGTTACATCACGATTGACCAGTTTCTCGAATCTGCCGCGGCTTGGAATAAGGATCCGAAGCGTGACATTGGGGAGATTTTGGTCGAGAAGAAGTTTCTGGAAGAGATTGAGCGGTACAACATTCAGGGGATCGTCGACGATCGCATGCGGCGGCTTGGGGGGCTATCGAACAGCCTTAGCTTTGCGTTGGATAACGGGAGTGTTCCCGACGCTGAAGATTTGCCAAAGGTTTGGGCGGATCGATTGAACGAGGCAACCAAGGTTATACCGCCTGCATCCGATTCGGACGGAAAGCCGATTTCGAATCGTTACATCATTCGTCGTGAGCTGGGAGGGGGAGGGCAGGGGATTGTCTACGAGGCGGATGACTTGGAGCTTGGTCGTCGCGTAGCGATCAAAAAGGTCCGTCCGGAGTATCAGGATGATCCTGCAGCGATGGGAGCATTGATTGAAGAAGCCCGAAATACGGGTCGCTTAGATCATTCCGGCGTGATACCGATTTTTGATTTGAACAAGGACGATCGCGGCAAACCTTTGTTTGCGATGCGGCTGATCCGTGGTGATCGGTTATCGGATGTGATTGAGCGAATTGGATACGGCACATTGAATCGTTCGGAGTTTCGGTTGGCGATACGTCCATTGCTTCGTCATTTAATTGCGGTTTGCAATGCGGTTCAGTACGCTTACGACACGAACAACGTCATTCATCGCGATATCAAGCCGGATAACATCATGATCGATCGCTACGGCGAAACGGTATTGATGGACTGGGGGATGGGCAAAGCGGTTAGTGACGGAAATCAGTTAGATGAGCAATCCTCGATTTTCTTTCAACCAACTACATTCGATTCAGACTCGGGATCGGAACGGACTAAGGTTGGGACCATCAAGGGTACTGTTCACTACATGAGTCCTGAGCAGGCCCAAGGTTTGGTCGACGGCTTAGATCATCGCACCGATGTTTACCTTCTAGGATCGACGCTTTACAAGATGTTATCTGGCAAGACACCGTATCGCATGGAATCCGGTAATTTCATAGCCATGCTTCAACGGGCCAAAAGGAACCAATTCGAACCACCTCGGCAGATCCAAGGGTTGGTTCCGAGAGCCTTAGAAGCGATCTGTTTGAAAGCCATGGCAACGAATCCGTCTGACCGCTATCAGAAGGCAAGCGACCTTGCAGAGGACTTGGAGAACTGGCTAGCAGACGAGCCTGTAGTGGCCTTACCCGAAGGGTTTCTACAAAGTACCGAGCGGTTGCTTCGCAGGCACGCGAAGTCAGTGGCTACGGCGTTCCTTATCCTCTCGCTTGGGATTGCCGGACTTACGTGGGCCAACTTCGCCATTCGTGCGCAGGAAAGGAAAGTTAAAGCAAGCCGTGCTATAGCTTCGGATGTACTCGATGATGTTGCTGGTTACATCGCCGATGATGGACTAGCGCAGATACCAGATAGCGATCCGATTCGAATCAACTTGCTGACCGAAGTGGTAAGCAAGCTTGAGGGTTACATCGCAGAGACCCCAGATGATCAAAGCCTGAAGCTGGACCTTGTACGACTCCTAACACGTTTAGCGAATGTTTCAGGGAGGAATGATCCAGTAGCGGCGTTAAAATCTTTCGACCGAGCCTCGGAGGTATTCAAGGAATCGGCGAGTGCGAGAATGTCCGTTACCGATCGGATCAACTGGTTAGCAGCTGAAGGTGATAAATCCTATTATCATTCGAGTTTATTGCTTCGAACGGGAGAACTTGATAAAGCGATTTCCATCAATCAGCAAGCTCTACGCATCGGAGATCAGTTGCTTAAATCAGACCCACGATTTGCTGGCTACGGTCTATCGAAAGCCAGGGCTCTATTCCAACGTGCACAGATGTTAGCGGAACGCCAGGATTGGAAAGAGTCGACCGCATCGTTTCAAGCTGGAGAGGCTGCTCTACTCCCATTTGTGAAGGACGTAATAGATCAAGAAGACCCAAGCCCAGAGTTACTTGCCAATACGGACGGTGGAACGTTATTGTTTTGGATGGTCGGACTGACAGACCAAGGGCTCAGAGAGCTCAAGTATGATCGCGCCCAAGCGGAGTCACGATTGCTGGACGCGTTGTCGGCAGCAAGGCTTGCGCAGAAACTTCCCATAGGCATCGATGGATACACTTATGAAGTACAAATTCTCATTCAATTGCACAAATTGAAACTCGAAGAGAAAAAGTGGGATGATGCGAAGGAATACCATCGAAGAGTGAGTGAAGCGATTTCAACTTCACCAACCAAAGATAGTTTACAGAAGGAACTTTTGGTGTTGGAGACAAACCATGCTTCGCGTATCGCGGCAGTAGATCTCCCGTTAGCAAACTCTGCGTTGCTTCGCGCTCAGAAGTTTCGAGAAACCTCTGAGCTCGAAGAGCTAGCTTCGTCGGATCCCTCGATTGCACTTGAAATGGCAATTCGGCTTGCCAGTGCCAAGCTAGCAGTTGCGAAACAACAACTCAGCCTCAATCAATCTGCATCCGAGCAAGTCTCAGCAGAACAAGTCCAAGCCATTCAAGACGAGGTGCGAGGACTTGTGGAGCAAGCAAAGAATCTTAACTGGACACAAGACCTCAAGCGGGAACTAGGGATCGTCGAGTGACTACAAACTTGAATGACATGTCGGTACGAAGGCTGGGTAATTCATCAATCCGTAGAGCCCAAGTCACCGATGCTGCGTTGCAGAACCGACATAAGGTCATTTATGAGGTTGTCTATTACCTTCTATCCATGAGCTTCTTCAGGACGAAATGGAACCGGGAAGAACCGGTTGCGAACGTGTTAAGGTGCAACTTTCTTCTTGGTTAGAATCGTCACTCGTAAGTTTGCTGCAACGGGCACCGCTGTGGTGTTAAGTTTCAAAAAGCCAGTTTTAGGCGTACTCGAAGCATACTCCAGGCTAAATGGATAGTATTCGACGGGACCTCCGACTGGCTCGGATGAAACTTGAAAACCAAAAACATCGAGCGTGGTTGAGGTCGTACCGCCGATTACAGTTACCTTGATTTTCTTATTGATCGGATCGTACTGACCGATATCGACACGGGCAGCTGCATTCGGCAGGAAATCAAATCCCGGAGTAATGGTCTCAATCGTTATGGACGCCGATGTTTTCACAAATGAAGGCGATACGCAACCTCCTTCCTCATCGTTCGACTTGCCTGGCTTGCGTTTCTTGGTGGTTTTCTTGGAAGATAATTTCTTATCTAACAGCTTATTAGTCGTCGTTGCCGGCGTCTTTGCACCCTTCTTCACGGCACTCGTCTTAGGCGCAGCTTTCTTCGCCGCAGCCTTCTTCGTAACACCCTTCTTCATCTCAGATCTCCCCAAGGAGTAAGGACAAGAACTCGACAGGCAATTAGGCTTTCATTGCGACGTGTTGCAATGGGATAAGTGGGAGCCAGTTACCGTCTGAGATTCATGGTAACGGATGGAATGGCCCCAATGTTGGTTTTCCTTGGAAAACATTTCGCGGAGAAATCACGCGGAGAGACTCACCCGTCACCTATCCATAACGTTAGAAGGTACCGGTGGGCAGAATTTGCGGGTGGGCTATACTAGAGGAAACCTTTTTTGCCCCAGGAAACCTTATGCAAATTCAACGAAATCCCACCCGCAGCGTCCGAATCGGTTCAATCCACATTGGGGCTGGACATCCGATCGCCGTCCAAAGCATGACTGCAACGCATACGACGGACATTCCCGCTACCGTTGCTCTGGTCAACGATTTGCATCGGGCGGGAGCAGATGTGGTTCGTATCGCGGTCGATAGCGACAAGGATGCGGAGGCTTTGGCTCAAATCCGCCAGCAAACCTCGGCGAACCTCTCGGTCGACTTGCAAGAGAATTATCGCTTGGTAACCAAAGTCGCGCCACATGTCGATAAAGTTCGATACAACCCTGGCCACCTTTACCACCATGAAAAATCCAAGGCTTGGCAAGACAAGGTAAAGTTCATCGTCGAGTCGGCGGTAGCGAACGACTGCGCGTTGCGAGTTGGGGTTAACTGCGGATCGGTCGATCCAGCGATCAAAGAGAAGTTCGATGCGCATGACTCGATCGGTCCGATGATCGCCAGCGCGACAGAGCATTGCGAACTGCTCGACTCAATCGGCTTCACTCGCTATGTGGTATCGCTCAAAGACAGCGATCCGAGCAAGGTGGTAGAAGTAAACCACCGGTTTGCCAAGTTGCGACCGGACGTTCCGTTGCACTTGGGGGTAACCGAAGCTGGCTTACCACCTGATGGGATCATCAAAACGCGAATCGCTTTCGAGCAACTGATCGGTCGCGGGGTCGGCGATACGCTTCGCGTCTCATTGACAGTTCCGAACTCCAAGAAACCGATGGAGATCGAAGTTGGTCGTCAGATCGTCGATGACATTTACGCAGGGCGATTGCGATCTGTCGTTGCGCTCGATCCGTCGAAGCTGAATATTATCTCTTGCCCAAGCTGTTCGCGAGTGGAGAACGAAGCCTTTGTCGAGCTCGCTCAGCAAGTCAAAGAGATGACCAGCTATGCGAAGGACTACGCGATTACGATTGCGGTTATGGGATGCCGGGTCAATGGCCCGGGTGAGACCGACGATGCGGACTTGGGTTTGTGGTGTGGTCCGGCGAAAGTCAACCTTAAGCGACGAAGCGAACCGCTGGGGGCTTTTGGTTATGACGAGATATTGCCAAAGTTGCGTCAAGAGCTCGATGCATTGATCGCACAGCAGCAATCGTCAGCTTCTTAGACTAACCCCCATTTTTTGACAAACCATCACCATCCTCGCAGCACCTTCATGAAAACACCTGCCGATATTCAAGAGGGCCCCGAATCGTCGGGTGATCGTCAACTGCTTGTCGATGCTCCTGTTTGGATCATCAAGGTTGGGTCACGATCCTTGACGGATGACTCCGGAAGGCTTGACCACGACCAAGTCGCGAATCTTGCCAATCAGATCGTCGCCTTGTGCGAGATGGGCAAGCAAGTGTTGTTGGTATCTAGCGGAGCGGTTGCCAGTGGGATGGGAAAGCTTGGACTAAAATCGCGACCAAGCGATTTAGCGACGTTGCAAGCAGTCGCGGCGATTGGCCAAGCGCATTTGATCCAAGTATACGAGAAGACGTTTGCGGAGCATGGACGACATGCAGCGCAGATATTGCTAACGGCCGCAGAGCTAGACGATCGTATCGCATACTTGAACGTGAGAAATACCCTCTCGCGTTTGATTGAACTCGGAGCCATCCCGGTCATCAACGAGAATGACACGGTGGCAGTCGACGAGTTGAAAACAACTTTTGGGGATAACGATCGGCTTGCAGGAATGGTGGCCGGTTTGCTGCAATCAAGTGCGTTGATCATTCTCAGCGACGTTCGAGGCCTTTACGATCGCGACCCGCGCGACCCTGGTGCAATGGTCTTGTCGAGTGTCGAGCGGATCGATGAGAGCGTCGAGGATCTTGTACGCGATTCGAAGACGGGAATTAGCAAGGGTGGGATGGCCAGCAAGCTAACGACAGCCAAATTCATCACCCACAGTGGGCAATCGACAGTGATCGCTTGGGGGCGTGAACCGGACGTTTTAGTCCGACTTGCGAAAGGCGAATCTTTGGGAACCCATTTCCTACCTCAGCCGAAGTCGCTTGTTTCGCGCAAGCGTTGGATAGGATTCTCGGCGCAGCCCAGTGGAAGCGTCGCAGTCGATTCGGGCGCAGCCAAGGCGGTCAAACAGGGTGGGAGTAGTTTGTTAGCGATTGGGGTAAGGGATGTTCACGGAGATTTTGGAAAAGGGGACATCATTTCCGTGTTGGATTCCGAAGGAACGGAGATTGCGAGAGGATTGAGCAACTATAATTCAACGCAGGTCAAGATGATACGAGGCTGCCACTCGGATAGGATTGCACAGATTCTTGGCCAGTGTCCCTATGATGAAATCATCCACCGAGACAATCTTACGGTGATGTAGAACCGCATATGTCGTCGAGTCCCCAAGATGCGAACCAAACTTCAGCGAATGTAACTACCGCAAGCTCAACTTGTGCCAACTGGGCACAGCGAGAGAGCAGCTTGTTGGCAAGCTACGCGATGCACTCGAAAGACAGTTTGGGGAGGGAGCATCGCGAATCGGAGCATCCTTATCGAGGGCCATTTCAGCGAGACCGCGACCGGATACTTCACAGCGCCGCATTTCGGCGTTTGAGTGGCAAGATGCAGGTCTTCACAGGGGACATGGGAGACTATCATCGAACGCGGTTGACGCATACCCATGAAGTAGCATCTTTGGCGCGGACGATTGGGCGCACGTTGCGATTGAACGAAGACTTGATCGAGGCCATGGCTTTGTTGCACGACATCGGCCATCCGCCGTTTGGTCATTGCGGAGAAGATGCACTCGATGGATGTTTACGCAGTGATGGTGGGTTTTCGCACAATCAATTCGCTTTGGAGCTCGTCACTGAGATCGAGCAACGTTACACGGCTTATCCGGGTTTGAACTTAACGCACGAAGTGTTATCTGGTCAGCATTACCGTAGCGACAAGCGCGATGTCGAATCGCAGATGTTAGAGATTCAGGTGGTCGATGCGGCGGACTCGATGGCTTACGACGCCCATGATGTTGATGACGCATTGAAGCTTGGGTTGTTACGCAGGGAACCCTTGCAGGAGCTTGCACTCGTAAAGCGAGCTTGTTCGCTCGTTCCGTTGGATCGCGTAGAGAAGAAACTTCAGCGTCCCCTCTTAGTCCACAGCTTGCTAGACCTTCAGATGGGTGATTTCCTGCAGTATTCCACGAGTCTGCTGAATGGGGTTCAAGGGATGGACGCGAGTCAGGTGCGGAAAGCGAGAGTGCAGCTTCGCATGTCGCCAACGATTGAATCCGAGAAGCAAGAGCTCGAACGCTTTCTCTTCGAGAACGTCTACCGTCATCCGCGACTCGTCGAAGTACGTGAGCGAGCAGCCACACGTTTGAGACAGTTGTTCAAGCTATTGGTAGCTTACCCTGAGCGGTTGCCAGAGCGGTTCAAGCATTGGGGGAATCGTTGGGGAGTCCCCCGTGCGGTGGGAGTATATTTAGCAGGGATGACAGATCGATTTTGTGACGATCAATACATCACGTTGGTGGAGATGGGACGAAACCAAGCGGATGATTGGAGCTAGCAGGCGATTGGAACTAGAGGATCCCGTACTTCTTAAAGGTCTCTACGGCGCTTAGTCCACTTCGGATCGCATCGCGAACTTGGTTCTCGCCGTGAACTTTATCGAAAGCTCTTTTCAGGACTTCTGTTTCGACTTGTTTGGGGACCACAACGATCCCGTCGGAATCAGCGAATACTAGATCGCCGGGAGAGAAGCGAACTGAATCGATTTCGACAGGGACATCGATATCGATCACACGTTGACGATTCAAGCTATCGTACAGGCAGCGACCGCGAGCGAAGACCGGGAACTGCATAGGACCGATTTTATCCACATCACGAATCGCCCCATCGACGATTGCTCCCAGGGCACCGCGGTTCTTAGCGGCAGTGGTTAACAGCTCCCCCCAGATTCCTGAACGCATGGAGCCACCGGCAGCAGCGATTAGGATGTCGTCGGGTTCACATTCATCGACAGCTTGAAGTTCCAACTCATACGGTTTCGGGTCATCATGAAACATATCAGCCCAAAGAGTTGTTTTGCAGCGTCCGACAAGGAGTCGATTGGTAAGGTGCGATGCGGTGGTCTGCAATGGGAGTTCGATACGCGGAGACTGATTACGCAATCCGATTTGGTCGAGCGCATCGCAGACAACGGCGCAGTAAAGATGTTCACGCATCTCGCTCATGGAATACAACATTGGATCCTCAATCTCGGTAAACTGGAGAGTTACTTATAACTTTGAGCAGGTAGGGACTAGGTGTTCAAGCCGCTACTGCGGGCTTATAGGATACCATAGCCATTGCACTTGCTGACCCCAACTATTGGACAAACATCTAGGCAGTCATAGCCATGCACCGAATTGGAATTGTAGCACTGCTTCATGAGTCGAATACATTCATCGACACACCGACGACGATCGATCATTTCCGGATGGATGTATCGATTACGGGTAAACAGATTTTCGAAAAATTTGGGGATAGCCATCACGAGATTGGCGGGTTCCTCCATGGGCTTGGTTGGCCAGGAGGAGAATCGAACTTGCCGGGAGCGGCACAAGTCGAAATCGTTCCGATCGCTGCGTATAGGGCTACCCCGAGCGGCATCATCACTTCGGAAGCTTGGGAGGAACTTGTTTGCGAGTTGCTTGAAGAAGTACGCCAATCGATGCTGTTCGATGGCTTATTGATCGCTGCGCATGGGGCGGCCGTATCGCAGGGGGCAAGGGATGCCGATGGGAATTGGCTAGCGCGACTACGTGCACTTGTCGGACAAAACATCCCCATGGTCGCCACACTCGATGCCCATGCGAATCTTTCGCCCGCGATGGTTCAAGCGTGCGATGCATTGATTTCCTACCGCACCAACCCACACCTGGATCAGCGTGCTCGGGGGGTAGAAGCCGCCCGCATGTTACTAGGGATTTTAAACAAGCGATGGCGACCGAAGATGGTCGCTGAGTACTTACCGATGATCATCAACATTGAAAGGCAGAGTACCGACGAACCACATCTAAAAGCGATCTACGACTTGGCAGATCAGCAGTTGTCCGATCCGCGATTGCTGAGCAACAGTATTCTATTGGGGTTTCCTTATGCAGATGTGAATGAAATGGGATCTGCGGTCATCGCGATCTCGGACGGTGATGAAGAGGTAGCAAAGAGATCCGCTAAAGAACTTGCGACGGCTTTGTGGAACGCAAGAGAAGCGATGGAAGGGGTGCTTATCGATATTGAAGAAGCGATCTCGATGGTTGCAAACGATCCGGCCCATCGATACTGCTTGCTCGATATGGGAGATAACGTTGGAGGTGGCTCTGCTGCTGACGGAACATCGCTCGCTATCGCTCTCGCAAAGAGCGAGCTAGGTCCAAGCTTCGTATGCATCTACGATCCAGCCGTGGTCAAAGAATGTCAAGCGTTGAGTGTAGGGAGTATTCGATCGGTTTCACTCGGAGGAAAAACCGATGCTCAGCACGGCCCGAATTGGGAATGCGAAGTCCGAGTGGTTGGGTTTTATGACGGGAAGTTCCGAGAAGATCGACCGCGACATGGTGGAATCACCGAATTCGATCAAGGTCCGACGGTAGTACTCGAACTTGTGAACTGTCCAATGACGATTATGGTCACGTCGAAACGTATGGTTCCCTTCAGTCTCCATCAGTTGACCTCGTGTGGGCTTGACCCAAGTTCTTTTCGGATATTGGTTGCCAAGGGTGTTCACGCCCCTTTAGCAGCTTATCGCGAAATCTGCGATCGGTTTCTGCGGGTCAACACCCTTGGCTCCACCTGCGCGGACATCCATCAATTACACTACGAGCATCGTCGCGTCCCTTTGTTTCCACTCGAACGAGATTTTTCCTCCCACCAATCATGATCAAGCCAACGAGACCTGTGAAAGCCATGCACCATCGATTGATTCATTCCACAAAGCGTTATTTGGCAAGTTCCCTTCTAGCTGCCTGGGTGGTACTGGGCAGCTTGCCGTTAGGAGCTCAGGAGAAGATTGCCCACTCGTATTTGGTCCTGGGTGCAAAGACGGCAATTATTGCAGAAAACGGATCGGTAACTTGGGAGTATTCCGGTGGCTCACGCGATGGCTTTGTGCTCCCGAATGGAAATGTTTTGATTGCGTTTGGCAATCGGGTAGAAGAGGTAACAGTCGACCGACAGGTTGTCTTTCGTTACACCCTTGATTCATCCAACAAGGAGATCGGAACAGCCGAGCGACTATACAATGGCAACACGTTGGTAACGGAACTGGGTCCCAATCCGCGATTGCTTGAGATCGCAGCACCTCTGGATGCGGCCAATGACTCGAAGGTCGATGGAAAAATTGTCAGCGAGATCAAACTCGATCCGGAAACAGACAATGCCCACATGCAGACGCGGATGGCAAGACAGCTTAGAAACGGCAATTACCTTGTACCGCATCTTTTGGCTTTCGCGGTTAAAGAATACACACCTGAGGGGCGTGTAGTCCGAACGATTCGCACGGACTTAGAAGAGCTAGGGGGACGGCCCGCCGAGAACTGGCCTTTTACTGCTATTCGTCTCGACAACGGTCATACGGTGCTATCGCTCACACATGGCAACAAGGTAGTTGAAGTCGACGGGTCAGGAAGTGTAGTTTGGAAGCTGACCAATGCGGATGTGGATGGACTGCTGAAGGATCCTTGTGGCTCCCAAAGGTTAGCCAATGGAAATACTGTGGTTGGATCCCATGCGGCTACGACTGGGATTTCGATGATTGAAGTTACCCCGGAGAACAAGATTGTCTGGAGCAGCGATCATCCGATGGCTGCTGGTGTGCACCACTTCCAGATCTTGACGACCAATGGGAAGAGAGAACCCGGCCGCCCAGCGAAGTAAAGCTGTTGCGCGGTCTTTCCCCTCACCCCCCGCCCCTAGTATCTAGAGATTGACCTTTCTAAGCCTCTCTGAGAGGCTTAGAAAGTCGAAGTTGCCGAGTCGCCTGCAGCGATTTTGTGACGCAGCCACGCAGATCGTATTGCCCCCTTAAACCTCTCTGGAGCGT
>JBJONT010000161.1:0-6289 GCA_046051705.1 Planctomycetota bacterium
TCGACCAACGGTGCGAATTCTTGTGCGATGTTCGGATCGCTCACCTTGGATAAATCATCCCGCAACCATTGAACTATCTGAGCACAATCCTTTTTCGATTGCTCCATCGTTTCAAGCCGCCGCTCGATCTTCAACTGTGTTTCAACCGAGACAGTGTTTGCTTGGAAGCCTCGAAAAATCTGTTCAGCCAGCTCATACTGACCTGCACCTTGAGCAAGAATCGCAGCATCGAACATTTGATCGGCCAGCAACTGATCGATCCGCTTCAACTCCGCTCGTTTATCCTGCAGTTCAGGAAACCTTTGGATGGCAAAGACCAACAACTCCCGCGCTTCAACATACCGTTTTGCCGCAAGATAAACGGTCACAATATCTAAAACATCCTGAGCGCGATTCGGATCGGCATTACGCAATAGTATCTGTCGCAATGCCTGCGGAGGAATCGCTGAGAGCGCTACCCGCATATCCCATGTGACCGATGTCTGCTGAGTCTCTCCCTGTAAAGCCTGAATCCTTACATACTGCGGAGATACTTCTGTAATCCCTTGAACAATCTGCTTGTTGGGAACTTGAAACATGTAGATCCGTCGGCCAAAAGGATCAAACGGAGTGGCGGAATAAGCACTTCCCAATCCACCCTGTATCACAGCATCATTCCGGCAAACCTCGTCGGAATTGACCTTCAGCGTGATCTTAAACGGGATGGGTGTTTCAACCGGCTGGCGGTCAGCACGCTTGGTACTGACATACGTCATCCGTAACCCATCATCGATCACGGCAATCCTCGCCGCCGCTTGAGCCTCATTGCTCCCAGCAAACCCTTTGCGATCCAGACGTGGCTGAGCTCGCAAAATACCCGGACCAATTGCAAACCCATTATCCAGGATCAATGTTTGCTGCTGTGCGAAGAGCTCTCTATCGCCGGAAACTAGACGGAGAACCAAACAAAATGCAAACGCAAAGAAAAGCCTTCGACGGAAACTCAATACCGAACTCCCGATCTCGAAGGCTTGCATGACGTCCCTGCTTAGCTATTGTTCCTGCTGAGCTTTTTCCCGCAGAGCGGTATCCTGCAAAGCTATTTCCTGCTGGGCTCTAAGTTATCGACCACCAAAATAACGCTTAAGCGTTTCTGAAGCAGCGTCCTTCGTGTTCTTCGTCGTCGGTCCACCCTGAATCTTCGGCAACTTGATCGGTGCACGCTTATCAGGCCGCTTGAGTTTTGTGCTCTCATCAGCAGCATCGCCAGCATCCGCAGGCGCATTCGCGTCCTCAGACTCTGCCGCTTCTACCGCCTCCTGCAACATCTCTGTATCTAACTGACTCGTCTCTTCCATCTTGATCTGCCGCGTATCAGGCTCCGAAGGTGCCACGCGTCGATCTACTTGATCCGCTTCCAACAACCATGTGCTGATATCAAAGCTCTCACGGGAATCGGTAAGCTTCGCATCTGCTTGCTCGGCAATCCGCTGCGCCACCTCTTGTGGCGTCGATGCTTCGGGCTTCTTCGTATTGGCAATCCCAATCTCGATTACGACTTCAAACTCCAACTGCCCAACCTTCAATCGATCACCCGACTTGAGAATCTTGGCCTTGTCGTGCGACAACTGCTTGTCGTTGACATACGTCCCATTGCGACTCTTCAAGTCCATGAGCAAGAGACGACCATCCTTCTGAACCAAAGCGCAATGTCGCCGACTGACCGATTCACTCTTCGGCCTGAGTTGGCAATCATCCCCTCGCCCAATAAAGAACTTCTCATCCTTGATGGGAATCAACTTCCCTTCATGATTCCCTGACAACACCTTGAGCGAAATTTTCATAAGCATTCCTCGCACAGCGATAACCCCAACATCAGCGGGGCAAAATCCTGCGGGCGTTTCCTGTCAAATTCAAACAGAGCGGGCTAAAGGGCGTTCTTTTATGGTATCCGCCCAAGCATCCAGTTTCAATCGGGATTTCACGCGAGATACCGAAACGAGGTCCAGAATCCCTTTGTAAATCCGATCGCAGAGCCAATCCTCCCAACTCTCAGGCCCCGCAGAAGTCTTCCCCTGGGCAAACGGGTCGCCACCACCGGCCTTCCCATCGCAATCCTCAATTCCCTTGATCGCCGGGTAATGGTCGCTCGCTTTCATCAGCAAACTCCCATGCTGCAATATCCCCCCAATGCCACGTCGCTGCGCACTGCCAAGAATCTTGCTCCCCCCAACCACCAAGTCTAAAGGAGATCGACGGTTAAAGCACAAAAACCCTTCTTCGCTCCCCCCCACTTTCTCGCCGCCGCTGCGGTCCTTCTTACCCTGCACCGGACAAGTACACTCCTGCGAAAACTCAGCATCAAGCCCAAGATCGCGCAAGCCCTCCGCGATGGAACGATGCACGGCCTGATACAAACCCTGGCTCGCTCCCTTCTCTCCACCTAAGTGCCCCTGAGATCTTTCAATCTCTACCGCCGCGGGCTGGGCAATCCCTACCGCCCTGGGCTGGGCAATCTCTACAGCCTTGGGCACGGTAATGCTATATGTCCACTCTCTATCGTGCAAAATCGCTCCACCACCAGTCCGACGCTTAACCCATGGCAAACTGCACAAGCTAGGATGACTTTGCGTGTCCTTGGACTCCAAAAGCTGCTCAATGGACTGAAAGTGCCCCAAACTCAATGTCGGAGTCTGCCAGCGATAGATTCGAACGACAATCGGTGCGTCGGGTAACTGATCAACCGAACTGATCTTGCCAAAATCGTCGACATAATCGCCCGATGGAAGCCGCTGCTGCATCGCATGCTCGAGCAACCATGCATCGACACTCATGTTCTCCTCCCCAGATCGCGGAGGATCAAACAAAAATACTGCGATGCTCGAATCACTCATTCTCCCCCCCCACTCCCAGACGAAACGACTCCCTAACGAAACCGTTCCCTATCGAATACTTCAAGCTAGCCATGCTGCAAGCTACTAGCCATGCTGCTCCAGGGACTTTTTGTAAGCGTCATAGGTCAGTAGTTCATCAAGCTCCTTAGGATTGCTCATCTTGATCTTGATCAACCAACCACCTTCGTAAGCGTCTTCTCCAAGCGTCTCAAGGCGGTCGACTACCTCGTCGTGCACTTCGACAATCTCACCGCTGACCGGGCTGTACATTGGACTGACAGCCTTGACGCTCTCTACCTCACCGAACTCTTGACCCGCCTGCACGCTCTGCCCAACTTTGGGCAACGCCATGTAAACCAGATCGTTCAGTTCCGCGACCGCAAACGACGAGATCCCAACGGTCGCTACTCCACTGCCATCCTCAGGAACGTAAATCCACTCGTGCGATGGACAATACTTGAGTCCTTCCGGTCGAATCGTCATCTGCTGTACCCTCTGCTATTGGTTAAAATTTTTAACGGTTAAATTTTCCCGCGGGCTGATCACCGATCAGACCCGTATGATAATCGCTACCCAAGACGATCGCTCGCAAGTCGCAAAATCCCAAGTGCAACGCATTGTAGCTTGACTCGTTGCTTGTCTAAAGGCTTCCTATGCCTCTAGGTGGAACGCTTGTAAAAAGGCAATTGACGAATAGTCGCGATCGCTTTACTACCACGAATGTCGACCTGAATTTGACTGCCAACCTGAGCATACTCGGCGTCGATGTAAGCCATTGAAATCGGGACTTGCATCGTTGGCGAAAATGTACCGCTGGTGACCCGGCCAATCAACTTGCCATCCTGATCGTAACACTCGGCTTGCTCTCGCGCCGCGCGTCGACCTTCAAGAACCAACCCAACGCGTTTCTTGGCAGGTTCGTTTTTATTTCGCTCAACCAACGCGTCTCGTCCCGAGAACTGCCGTTCCTTCGATTGAACCGCAAACCCCAATCCTGCCGTGTAAGGATCAACCGTCTCATCGAGCTCATGACCGTACAAAGGCATGCCTGCCTCTAACCGCAAAGTGTCGCGGGCTCCAAGCCCCACCGGGCTGACCCCAAGCTCTCGGCCGGCCAACATCAAATTCTCCCAAACCCGCAGAGCATCCTCAGCCCTGACGATCCATTCAAATCCGTCTTCACCCGTATATCCCGTACGCGAGACGATACAAGGCTTGGACATCTGATCCGTCACCTTGGCTTTGTAATACCCAAGGTTCAATGCGGAAGGTGGAATCAGTTTCTTGCAAAGCTCCACCGACTTGGGCCCCTGGATCGCAATCATCGCCGTGCTGTCGGTTACGTCATGAAACTCGACATCTGGAAATTCCGCCAAATATGGGGACATCCAACCAAGAAGCTTCTCTTTGTTGCTTGCGTTGACCACCAACAAAAAATAAATCTTGCCACTTGGACTCTCTAAGCAACTGACCAAAACGTCATCGAGAATCCCCCCCCCCTCATCGCACATCAGTGAATACCGAACCTGCCCGGGCTCCATGTCCAAAACCCGTCGCGTCAATAATCGATCGAGCAACTGATCTGCTCTCGGACCATCAAAGCGTAACCTGCCCATGTGCGAGATATCGAATAACCCAACATCCTGACGGGTCGCTGTATGCTCCGCGACAATACCGGAATACTGGATCGGCATCTGATAACCCGCAAAAGGGGCCATCCTCCCACCATGCGCCGCATGCCAGTCATGCAAAGCTGTTCGCTTGATCTGTGTCGTCATCGCTTGACCACTCGTATCCTACCGCAACGGGAATTCTCAGAAGTTCTCTTCGACGCTATTTGTAAACCTGAAGGATTTCTAGCGGTCGGTCAAGTGCTTTATGAGAAACTCCTGGCTGTTCGCAAATTCGGGTTCCCCTACTTCACCGCCTCCAGGAAACACCAAGCTGCATTTCACCCCCAATTCCTGACACTTCTCTTGCAATCGAATCCCATACATCGCGGAATGGGTCGGGTCGGATTCCTTTCCACCAAGCTCCGGCTTCGTGGTCTGCTTGGGATATTCCAGAAACACAGGCGGATCCTCTCGGCTTACTAGTTCGATGGGTGAGTATTCTTTGATCCAAGGCAGGACTTGCTCGCGATTCGCAATCAACAATTCGAATTCCGCCTCCCGCGTCCGCCCTTGAGCCGCAAATCCAAACGCATGCCCGCCATAAACACTGTTACCAATCCAATCGCGTAATTGCTTTGGATCAAGCGAAGTTTGAGCGGAGACTACCGCAGCACATGTCAGACGCGTTGATTCTCGAGCCACCGGATCGGAGCTATTTCGATCCGCCATATCATCGTGAAACGCAAGCCAAAGTGAAGTGCAAGCACCGGCGGAGCTCCCCGTTGCCCCCACACGCTCGGGATCGATATTCCACTCCTTCGCCTTCGATCGCAACGTCTGCAAAGCCCGAGCTGCATCATGTAGTGGTGCACGCACCGGCGGCTCAACCCCCTGCTCCATCGCTTGCGCGATAAATCGATAGTTGATAGCCGCCACGGATATCCCCGAAGCTAAATATCGCTTGATCGGAACATTCCCGTAATTGGTTTTGTCCCCCCCCTTCCAACCACCACCATGTATCAACAACACCAATGGTGTCGGACTCGTTGACTCTGCTTTCCAGAAGTCAAACCGCTGCCTGTTCGATTCTGTCCCATAAACATAGTCCGATACCGTCGGCTCCGGCCTAGCCGGCTGCTGCTTGGCCTGGTCTTTCGGCTTGCCGCTTCCAACCTTAGGGACTTCCAAAGCCGTAACACGAACATCGTCGAACTCATTCTGGTCATCAAACGAACCTATCCCAATCCTCCCAGCACCAAAGGTCTTGTCTTGCACACTCATCAACGGCTCGTCCATGTCGTCGAAGTAAACGCGAATCTTCCCCGTTGAAACCTCCCGCTCCAACTTCACTCGATGCCAAGCGTCGTCCCAAGCGACCCCGCGCGTATTGTTCGTCAAAGGCTTGCGCGGTGCTCCGTCGACAATCATGATCTGCCCACTCGCCGGATCAGGCTTGGCCCCCAAATGAACGTAATAAAAGTGCTCCGGATCTTGATACCCAAAAAATACGCAACAGTCCCGATGATTCCCTGTGTCTTTCGTACTGCGCACCCGAAACTCGATCCTCACGTTGCCTACCGATAAGTCCCGCACCAGCGAAATATTGTGCGGGCTGCGATACTTCGGTTCATAAGCGCTGATTCGTTTATTGATCGCATAGGTGCGATTCTCTCCCTCCTGAAGCCAATCCCAGGACTGAGAATCTGTCGGTTCCCACTTCGCAGCGCCACTCTGAAAATCGTCTTCGAACAGCACCTTGGTAGCTTCCTGCCCGGCCAGAGGCCCCAAGCCTGCGAATACAAA
>JBJONT010000162.1:0-4085 GCA_046051705.1 Planctomycetota bacterium
AAAGATCTTCGGTCCAATCGGTTTTCTTCAATCCGCCCTGACCGGTGCTTTACCTTGGAGCTGGGGGATGATGATCTTGACCAATGATCTGATTTGGTGGATCCCATTCGCTGCGATGCTCTATCTCGCTTTCAAATTCCAATCGGATCCTCGGTATCGCTCCACATCTCCTGAACAAACTCCTGAAACACTCACTCGCGAGCAAGCAAATCGCCTTTTTCATGTAACAGCGGATTCAAACTTGGAGAGTTTCAGCAAGCAACACGACGTCTTGCTTGTCTTTCTTAGACACGCCGGTTGTACCTTCTGCCGTGAAACGCTTGATGAACTAAAAAAAGCCCGCTCCGTCTGGACGACGAAAAAGATCACCCCAGTGGTAGTCCACATGGGTAGCGAAGAAGAAGGAATCGCCATGATGAAGCGGTTCGAACTCGCAGACGTACCCGTCATCAGCGATCCCGACTGCAACCTCTTTCGGGCATACCACCTACCGCGAGGAAAGTGGCAGCAGCTATTCGGCCCACGTGTCTGGATCGAAGGATTCAAGACGGCGATTTTGAAAGGATATGGACTCGGTAAACTCTCTGGTGATGGTTTTCAACTATCCGGCGCATTCCTCCTGCGCGACGGTAAAGTCATCGCGGAATACCCATCGGTCGATGCGGCGGACAACTGCCCTTGGAAACCCGCTTTAAACGCCGTTGCCCTCCTCGCCCTCGGATTGGTTTTTCTGCAATCCCCCTTCGCTTTCCTCGCCGCACAGGAACCGACGACCGTGATTCAATTCAAAGATACTAAGCCCGGCGATCGCTTCGAAGTGCGTCATGCACAAGCTCCTATCGACAATGTGAAGCATGTAGTGATCGACGTCTACAGCGAACGAGGTATAGGACAATGCACCCTAACACGCAGAGCGGATACCTGGCCACAATCGATAACCGTTCGATTTCACCTTCGAGGACTCGAAAGCCTAGCACTGCTGGTGCAGTCCGAAAGCAACGCGAATTCAGAAATACGACCAAGGATTCAGTACAGAGGGGGATGGAATAGTACAAGCGGCCCAATGGACTGGGAAAAGCAAGCACTATTGGGTGACGAACACCCCTCTGCTAAACCTGAACTCTTGGCCATCAATCAGTTCCCGATCAGCATAAGCGGCAACACAAAACCAACGAATCCAACCATCCCGCTTGTGAAAGACCACTACTTTGAATGGACGATTCCTTCCGATTGGTATGCAAAACTCAACCCACCAACACTTGAAATCCAATGGGTTGACTTCTTCCGCAACTAACGACATCCCAAACGTAGATCGCTTATCGGAATCGCCTCAGAGATCCGAAGCCGATGATCGGGAACCCAGAAATACGTCTTCCATATTCAAGGTACGGCTCACCGATAAACCGTAGCAACCTGCGGTCTTTGAAATAGCTTCCAGCGTAAATGTACAGCGTCCAGACTCCCGTCAAAATCGCATGATCGAGAGTCATTACTGGCGTGAACCAGATTAGTCCAAGAAAACTCATGTAGACCGGATGACGCATGTAGCGAAACGCACCTGTAGTCACAAAAGCCCGCTTGGGCGGAGCGCTCTTGCGAAACCAATACCACCACTGAGTCAGCCCCGTTTGATAGCCGAAACCTGTCCAATAGAGACTGTAAAGCAAAGCTACCCAAGATCCATAAAAGCCGGCAAGCATCGCAGTCTCAGCCCAACCTGTAGCATGCCAAACTTCAATCGATGAGTTGCCCCAAAAACGAAACATCAATAGCAACGTAACGCAACTAACCATGCAGTGCACACACCCCAATAAACCGGCTGGGATCCACTGACGCAGGTATTTCGAAGTCGGCGGTGCGAGGAGAATACTATGGGGCACTGCGAATAATACGGACAGGGCAGTATCAGCCAACCACCACCCTTCATATTCGTACCAACCACCATATCGCAAAAACAGAAACAAGAAGACCACGGTCCACAAAAACAATGCTTGTGTCGCGATCCCGAAGACGATCCCTGAAATTCGACCGATTCTTTCGGTTGCAATAGCGCGGGAAAAGCCGTCACCTGCATCAGAATCCTTAGCCGTGTGATGCTCTGCATTGCGAATATCTGAAACTCGACTCTTGCCTCTCGCCTCGTCGACGGAAATGGAGTGACTACTCATTACGCTCTTTTCTCCGCGACAAAACAACCGTACTCCATCGCACCAGTTCGGTACGCATCCAAAATGGCTTGAAAGTGATCAAGAAACAAAACATGGTTCGCCCCGAGGACTTGAGCAAGCTTGCGAATCCGCGAACGCTGCACACGTTCCAAGCAAATCTCCCATGTGCGTTGAACCTCTCGTGTCCAATAAGCTGTATACGTCACTTGCATCCCAGCTTCCTCAAACCATCGAACGTAATCGTCTTGACTACCGAGCGATGGGCAAAACATTCCTTTGCAAACGCGGGTCGCAAGCTCGGTTTGTTCTTCTGAGAGTGGATCGTCTCCGGCGAGCCAAGCTGCCAAAGCAAACTTGCCCCCTGGCTTCAACCAAGTCGCAGCCTTTTTAAAGAACGCCCCCTTATTAAAAAGGTGTTCGGTGCATTCCACACTCCATAGATAATCCGCTGATTCGGCAGGAAACTCAATCGCCTCGGCATCGGCTCGAACGAATTTAGGTGCAGGCTTAATACCGCCACATGTGGCTGCCCAAGCGGCATAGAAGCGTTGAACCGGACTCAACGTAACGCCAGTAACTTGGCACCCAAGGTTTCGCGCCATCCACACACTTGAACCTCCCATCCCACAACCGATGTCGTAGACGGTACTATCGCGTCGAATCTTCGCGGTAGCAGCAAGCTTCTCTGTGAGTTGCACTTGAGCTCGATCGGGACTTTCGTCTGCGGTCCAATACCCATGATGAATATGGGGCCCCCAGAACAACCGATAAAACGGGGTTACGATATCGTAGTGATTGCGAATCACCCCTTTGGCTACGTTTGGAAATTCAATCATGACTTTGGCACCAACCAGAGATCACCCTGAATAATAAGTTCGTCTTTGATCCCCACAGCGCCAAACATCTTGGAATAAGGCTTTATCCCAAACTCAGTTTGACGGATCGTAAACCGTCCGCGCACATGAAGCCATCCGTCTTTCAATTCGCCATCGCAAGGAACACTCACTCGCTTGCTAACACCATGCAACGTAAAGTCACCCTCGAGCAAATACTCTGGATTCCCTTTCGCTGTTTTCTTCCCACTTTTCTTCAAAACCGCTTTCGTCAAACTTGCTTCCGGGTGCTTTTGTACATCCAAGATCTCTGCACCAAGCATATTCTGATTGACCTTCTTGACCGTCCCAGCGTCAATCTCGGCTTCTATCGCAAAGACCTTACGAGCCGTCGGTGTATCGGCCACGAAGGACTTCATGTCGAATACCAAACTTCCGTCTTCACCAGATTCCTCAAGCAACATCCCCTGCTTGAGCTTCCCTTCCACGCCGTGGGTATGCCCAAGATTGTTGGTCTTGTCAACGAAAATGTAGACGCGACTAAATTCTAGGTTTACATCGCCAGGCTTATACGAAACTCCGTCCGAAACCTTTTTGACATCTTGGCCAATCACTTTGGACGGCTCCGATCCGAGCCACATCAACGATCCCAAGCATAACCATGCCATCACTGCCCAACCGGGGATCGCCCAACCCAATCGCGAAATCAAGTCGCGATTTTTATCTTGTCTCAATTGCATACTTTTTCCAATCAAATCTGTATACCACACCAACCGTCCGACGAATTGGAATGTGTATCACATCAGCTTTTTGAAACAGTGCCAAATGCTGCTTGTTCAAACATGCAGCACTCAAACAAACCAGCTTCCGAGTTAGCTAGCTAATCGCAACAGACTAAGAGCCTCCTAGCTGCGCGAAAATGTATCAATCAACCTACCTGCGATGTACATCCAGCGGAAAGGTAAATTCGGATCGCGAAAGAAGTGCTCTTCCGTGAGCCGATCCCCAATATAAAACCAATCGCGCGATCAGTACCAGAGAGGCAAGCCCTTCACAGCCCATTTTCGATTTAAAACAGCATTTC
>JBJONT010000163.1:0-47702 GCA_046051705.1 Planctomycetota bacterium
GCGGTAAGGCGCGAGAGAGTTTTGTACTCAGAGGTTTTCTGATAGTAACAAAACGAGAGAGTAGAAGCACGCAGCGGAGAATGGAATTTCTGAGATTTTTGCTGCGACTCGAGAGGGAGCACTTGCTCGGCAACCGTAAAACGGTTGCCCTTGTCATTTCTGCATCAACTGTAAAACGAGTATGGAAATCGTTTTACAGGAATCTTAAGCCGAGTTCGACTACTAGGTAGCTGGAGTTTCGACGCGCGGCATCGATTCGATCACTTTGTCGATCAAGCCGTACGAGCAAGCTTCTTCGGGATCCATGAAGCGATCGCGATCGGTATCTTTCTCGATCTTCTCTAAGCTTTGTCCGCAGTGTTTGATCAAGATCTCGTTGAGGCGACGCTTGGTGCGTTGAAACTCTCTGACGTGGATCGAAATTTCTTCGGCGGTTCCTTGCATGCCAGCGAGTGGCTGGTGGATCATGATACGCGAGTTCGGTAGCGAGTATCGTTTACCTTTCGCACCGGCGGTCAGCAATACCGCACCCATCGATGCAGCTTGGCCGATGCAATAAGTTGCCACATCGCACGAGACGAATTGCATCGTATCGTAGATCGCCATCCCGGCGCTGACGCTACCTCCGGGGCTGTTGATGTACATGTGGATGTCGGCTTTGGGGTCATCCGATTGAAGGAACAACATCTGAGCTACCAACGCATTGGCGATCTCGTCGTTGACGTCGGTCCCCAAGAAAATGATACGGTCTTTCAGCAAACGGCTGTAGATGTCGTAGACGCGTTCTTCTCGGCCACTTTTTTCGATGACATAGGGAATCAATGGCATTGTCTAATCCTTGCTTACCAACGAATGGTTTTAAACCGACTCAAGTAATATATGGGAACCGATGTTTCCAAACGAAAAACCGCTTTGACGCGTTACTTGTCTTCCGCTTGTGTCTTGTTCAATATCTCGTCGACGATCCCGTAAGCTTTCGCTTCGAGGGCGGTCAAGAAGTAATCGCGATCGGTATCGAGTGCAATTTGTTCGGCTGATTTGCCGGTGTGCTTTGCCAAAATGTCGTTCAGTTGTGTTCGCAACCGCAAGATTTCGTTGGCTTGGATTTCGATATCGGAAACTTGACCGCGTACGCCACCGTGTGGTTGATGGACCATGACGGTGCTGTTTGGCAAGCAGTATCGTTTGCCGGCGGTACCACCTGCGAGGAGGACCGCTGCACCGCTGGCAGCCTCACCGACGCAGTAGGTTGCGATCGGGCAGCTAAGCATCTGCATTGTGTCGTAGATCGCAAGCGTTGCGCGAACTTCACCACCCGGTGAGTTGATGTAGAAGTGAATGTCTTTGCGGCGATTCTCGCTTTGCAAATACAACAGCTTCATAACCAATTCGTTCGCATTTCCGGCGTAGATTTCTCCTTGGAGGAAAACGATGCGATTCTCAAGGAGCAGATCCCCGAGGGTCATCTGTCGTTGCCGCTGATAGCTCTGGTATGCGGAAGCGTTATGCAGTGGCGGCATGCTGGAAAACTCGTTCACGAAAAGGTTCCTTTCACAAAAGAAGCGGACCGAATTGCCATGTATCTTTAGCATTCACTCGTCTTTGGCAAGGGCAGCGCCGCAGGATTCTTGCTCAGAGCACCATTTTCTCAACGATTCTCTGCGGAAAACAGAGATTTCGTGGCAGGTTTCAGCAAGACAAGATCAGGCTTGTCGGAGGACTTCGCAGACACGTTGAAAATCTGCTGGCAACGGCGAGGTGATTCGCAAGGCTTGCTGTGTCTTCGGATGGGTGAACTCGATTTCGAAGGCATGCAAGGCTTGGCGAGTTAACACGACTTCGCTGTCCTCCGGACGCAACGGTAATCCTCGCGCTAAACGGCGATGCAGTTGGCCTTGGGTGATCTGGGCATGTCCTGCATAAAGTCGATCGCACAAGACGGGGCAACCGATATGGGCCAAGTGCAATCGGATCTGGTGCGTGCGGCCTGTCTTGGGGAAAACTCTCAATAAAGCGTATCCGGGAAATCGCTCGACGACTTCGAACTGTGTCTCGGCATAACGACTGCTCGGATGCCCACTTCGTATCGCCATCTTCTCCCGTTGATAGGGATGGTGGCCGATGGGCTGAATGATCCGATCGCGATCTCTGTCCAATTGCCCAGAGACGATCGTCATGTAGGTCTTGCGAACCTCTCTGGCTTCGAATTGTGCACAAAGCTTGTAGTGCACTTCATTGGTCTTGGCGATGACGATCACACCGCTGGTCTCGCGGTCGAGCCTATGGACGATTCCGGGGCGCGTCGGTCCTCCGGCATCGCTCAGTTGGGCGAAGTGATGCGCGAGGGCGGCGGTAAGTGTCCCGGACCAATGCCCCTTCGCAGGATGCACCACCATCCCAGGTGGCTTGTTGATCGCGACCAAGTAATCATCTTCGTACAAGATGTCCAAAGGGATCGCTTCGGGGATCGGCCCAGCAGTCGGGGGTGGGGGCAAATCGATCACATGGACGACTTGGCCTGGAAAGACGTGGAAGGCCGGTTTGACCGGTCGGCCATCGACCAAGACTTGGTCGAGCGCAACGACTCGCCTCAAAAACACTCGACTGTAACCGTCTATTTTGAGGGTTAGGTACAAGTCGATACGCGTATCGGCGTGTTCGTCTTCTACCGTAAATGTGAAGCTCTTGGGCTCGGGTGGCTTCAGTGCAGGTGCATTGGGATCGGCAGCAACTTCGGCATCTGCTCCTTCGCCATCTTCAGAAACTGGTTCTTCCGCATCGGGTAATACGATATCGTCGAGAGGCAACAACGGTCCTCTGCGAGGGGTTTCTCCTCGCTTTCGACTGCGTTTGCTCTGAAGACCATCCTCAGCCCCGTCGCTTGATTCGTCCCGACCCTCAGGCTCACCGCTGAAGAAATTTTCTCTCGTACGCTTGCTCATCGCTGCCCTACCCCATGCTTTCTGATTGAGTGCCTGTCAAGAATCATGCTGGCACCATCGACCACAACGAACGTGGCCATTGGGATGCAGCGAAAGGAAATCCGACGGCACTCTTGAGGATGCTGGGGTGGTAGAAGGATTCTCACTGGTTTCCTGGTGCAGCAGGTGCTGGCTCAGCAGCAGGAGTTGGTTCAGTAGCTGGTGCTGGCTCAGCAGCAGGAGTTGGTTCAGTAGCTGGTGCTGGTTCAGTAGCAGGAGCTGGTTCAGCAGTCGGTGCAGGCTCAGCAGCAGGTGCTGGTTCTGATTGGGGAGCCGGAGTTGATGAAGGTGTGCTGGTTGGAGCCGAGCCTGCGGGTGGGAAGGATAGGTTTGGAAGACCTGGCAGGTTTGGCAACCCCGATGGGTTGGTTGTCGGAACGGGTACGCTTCGGCGATCGCGATACCAAGCGTAGAACGAATCGGCTTCGGGGCTTTCAAGCCACGTAACGCGACGTTTCGCTTCGCTGGCTACATCCTCGGCGATACCGGTCATGCTGGTGATTTTCTTGTACTCGATTAAAGCATCTTTTCGTTCGCCGAGACCTTCGAGGGCTTGGGCTGTACCGAAGACAGCGCGGCTCTTGGCGAATGGTTCATCGGTCGAAGCTGCGACGGGTCGGTATTCATCGACGGCTTGTTTGAAGTACTGATCGGCAAGCGTGCGATCGAGATTCCACTTCTCAAGGGCTTTTGCCATGTTGGCATCGCCGGCGGTGATTCGAGCCCATACTCCTGCGCTGGTATCTGCGTAATCCTTGGCGATGGCTTCGAGATCTTGCGGCGAGGTATCGGAGAAATAGAAGTCCGACCAAGCTCTCGCTGCGCGGGCTTCTTTCTGACTGGAATAGATTCCGTAGCCGAGCAAGCCCAGTACGGTAACTCCAATGACACCGAATAGTGCTGGAAGGAATGGCTTGATCTGGGCAAACTTTTGCTCGATCTTGTCAGCCAATAGGTCGGACTCTTGAAGCTGACTTCGTTCGCTTTTCATAATCGCGTCGGTTTGGAAACGGCGGGGGTTAAAAGTCAGCAGTATAGGAGGCTTGAGGGTTTCCCTCAATACAGACCCGGCAATCCGACGCTCTGCCGACCGCACTTCTTGGGAAACTTCCCTTGCTCAAGCCGATTCGCCCGATGGTTTCGGTTTGGATGCAGCGGTTTTTGGCCCAAAAAGCCACGGAGCTAAAGACTGCTTCTCGCTGTGGTTCGTCGTGCAGATCGTGCCGGCAGCCTTCCCAAGCGATGAATTCGGCGGTTGGTCCGGCCCTTCGTGCGAACTCTTCGGAGGCGTCGCAGGAGGTCAGAGCGTCGTGCGTGCCATGCATCAAGAGGGTCGGAATTGATAGCAAATGAGCATTGTCCATGGCCCAATTTCCGCTGTCGATCAAGCTTGTAGCGAGCCGCAGCGACATGGCGCGATGGACAAGTCGATCGCGGCGGTAAGCGTCTTGCGCGCGTCGATCTTGGCT
Organism: Planctomycetota bacterium; assembly: GCA_046051705.1. Classification (GTDB taxonomy): domain Bacteria; phylum Planctomycetota; class Planctomycetia; order Pirellulales; family Pirellulaceae; genus JBKCUI01. The sequence continues at coordinate 4,451 of JBJONT010000163.1, forward strand.
TAGTTTCTCTACGCACATGGGGGTATGAATTCGCAGGTTCGGAAGTTTCTGAGCGAGCCATCTGCCGGCCCGCATGAATTCCGCTTTTGGTTCGCAGGGGGTTCGCAACATCGGCGAGCCGATGATCGCTCCGTGGATCAAAGCCGATTGCTGACCGCCGCGAAGCATCCAGTTGATCGCTAAGTTTCCACCCATGCTTTGGCCAAAGAGGAAGTGTGGGATTCGAGGCCAGTCGCTGCGCGAAAGTCTTAACGCACCGTCGACTTCGCCAAGCAACTGTTCGTAGGAAGCGATAACGCCGCGTCGACCGGGTGACTTGCCATGCCCTACTAAGTCGATGGCACTGACGGCTAGTCCAAGGCTAGCAAGGTAAGTGGCCATCCCTTCGAAGCGTCCGCCATGGTCTCCGAATCCATGAAGGATGCTTACGGCAGCCCAAGGCTCGGTGTCCTTTGGCTTCCATCGGTGCTCGTATCGCCAATCTGCTGCGGTGTTGGAATCATCGGTTAAACCGACATCGCCTCGCTTTGAGTTCTCACTCTCCACGGCATAAAGATATGCTTGCATTTCCAGTCAGCTCCCGGGTGGTCTGAGGTTCGTGACAGCAACTCGATTGGGCGAAGGGGATTGCAGATCCCCCCTTCCGGCATCGGTTGTTGTAGGCCCGTAAGCTTTACAAAAATTGACGGATTCCTCGCTAGAGTTAATCCGGTTTGCCTAGATGCTCTAGATTGAAACGGGGTTGTTTTTGAAACACGGAGGCACAGAGACACAGAGGGAAAGGTAGCCACGCGTCGCCAGACGGTGGGAAATCAGTGCACGCTGATTCGCATCCAGCATGCGTTGGTTAGTGAGGGTGGAAGGCGGGCCAGGAGACCCGCCCTACGATTGTGTTTCCAACGTCCGCGCAAGGTTGCCCCCAGCCCCGGAGTACTTCCTTGAAATTCAGATGAACAATGCTCAAAGCACTCGGCTTGAGCAGGCCGATAACACCAAGCATGATGACAACGACGGCCGATACGATTCGGCACCAATTCCGCGAGTGGGTGAAACTTGAGGCAAACGAGGAGAAGCTTCCGCAGGTGATGCGGGAGACGACTTTGTTGCGAGAGGGTTCGTATGTCGGCAGGCGATTCTCGTTAGCTGGTTTCCACCTTGTATGGTTGGTAGCGGACCAGCAACTAAAGCTTTATCGAGAAGATGGGTTGCTTGTGGAGACGAACTGGACGCTGGTGCAAAGCTCAATATAAGTGTTTCAAGCAGAGTTGCGACCAAGTTTCCAATTGATGCGATTGCCCTTTGATGTTTTCAATGCTTTCAAATCCAGCATCGAGCAACTGATCTTCGCGCGCGGCGGCTTTGCAAGTTGCGAGATGCAGAACATGAACGATACCCAAGTGGACGCGGCCGACTTCCGAGGTGTCATCGTAGATCAAGCCGACGATTTGGTCTTTGCCCGAGCACTCTATAACGACTTCTTCTGCCAACTCGCGCTGCATTCCGTTGCGATACCAGTCATCTCCTTGCGCATCCTCTACAGAAATGTGTCCACCGATGCCGATGGACTGCAGAGCGTGAAGTCGTTTTTCGCCTTGACCCTTCCCGCGTGTGTACCGAAACAAACGAGTCTCGTCCTCATCGTTGCATTCGAGAATCACGTAAGGAATCAATTGTTTGAACGATGGATCGTTTTCGACCAGGCTTCTTGGCCGGAACGACTGGTTCGATCGATCGAGCAACGCCGGCAAATAACGATCTACCGAACGGAGAAATCCGGAAAAAGGGCCGAGTTCCATCAGGAGCGATGCCGGTACAACCAAGACTTCTTCGTCTCTTGCCATGTTCAAACCATGCGTGAAAAGGTAGGGGAAATGAGGGGGGGCTCGGTGGCTTTGGCCTTCACAGGTCAAAACCCACGAGGGTGGGAGGGGGGGCCGAAGCGTCCCCGCTCGACCGATTTTTCGTTACGATACACGCTTTGACAACGCATGGCTATTCGGCCTTTCCCTAGAATACCACGAATGGAGAATCCTCCAGTGCGACCAATCCATAGAGTCACATCCCGAGTTGTTCCGTCCTTTTCCTCTCCGATTGCACCTCAGCGAAGCTGGGTGAGTCCGTTTGGAGCAGCCCTGAAATTTTGTTCACGGGCGAAGGCTCTTGGGCTTTGTTTTGCTTTTGGATTAACTGTCCAAGCCGCCGATCCGCTTCCAAAAGCGATCGATTTATTCCCTGCTCAGACGCAAGCCTTCGTGGCATTGCCAAACTCCGAGACTTTTTTGGCTCAGTGGGGCAAAACCCAGCTTGGGTTGCTCGCCGCCGACGAACGGATGAAAGATTTCTGGAGCAGCCAAAAGGAAGAGCTTCAAAAGCGATTTGCTTCCGCCGGCTGGCAAATGAGCTTCAAACTCGAAGACTTGGAAAACTTGTGTTCGGGGCAAGCCGCTGTGGGTTTGATTTCCCGGCCTGATCTGACCAGCAAACCCTTTTCGTTGGCGGTTGTGATCGATGTGGCTGAGCGCGACGAAGTGCTAGCTAAATTCCTTGCGCGTGTCGACGAGGAAATGAAAGCACAGAAGGGGACTGTCGAGACCATCGAATCGAATGGATTGCAGATCAAGCACTACAACGTGCCGAAGGCGGCCAGCGATGCTCGCCCTCGAGATACCTTCATCGCCGTATCGAAGAACCAGCTTTTCCTAGCAGACGATTTGATTTCGATCGAAGAGTTTGCCAAGGCTCAATCGGAGCCTCGCGAAGATTCGCTAGCTAAATCTTCTCTCTACACGCGAGTCCAAGAGCGTATCGATCGCGACGAGCATCCAATCGAGATCGAGTACTTCGTTCAACCCCTTGGGATTGGAAAACTACTGCGAAGTATTTCCGGGAAAAAGGGAAAGAGCCAAGTCGATATCTTGAAGCTTCTTGAAGAGCAAGGCTTCGGGGCGATCCTTGCTGCCGCCGGATCTGTGCAGCTCGCAAAAGAAGACCTTGATATGCACCATCAAGGGTTCATTCTTCGCGAAGAAGAGCTTCCGGAATCGGTTCAAATCTTGGACTTCCCCAACCAGACCGCTTTGGTTCCTCCCGCTTGGGTCGCCAGCAACTCCGCGAGCGTGATGGGCTTTTCGTGGAACTTCAGCGAAGCTTTCCCTAAACTTCGTGGGATCGTAAACGCTTACATCGGCGGTGAGCAATTCGACCGCATCATCGATGAAATCAAAGCCGATCCGAGCGGACCGCAGATCGACATCCGCAAAGAAATACTCCCGTTCATCGGTCAAGAATTTTACGCTGTGACGGAAATCATCGAACCGATTACCCCTGAATCGAAACGATCGTTGATCTGCATCAAACTCAATGATCCAGAGAACAAGCTTTATGGAGTGTTGAATCGATTCTCCAAAAGCGAACCCGACGCGACCATCGAAGATGTTGGCGATTACCGGATTTGGAAATTCTCCAATGAGGAAGAGGAAGAAGAAGTGATCGAGTTCTCCACCGGTGGGGACTCGAACAGCGACGACGAAGAAGAAGACGAGAAGCCATTGCTCAATAAATGGGCCGTTTGCATCGTCAAAGACCACTTTGTATTCGCTTCGAATCCAGACTCGCTCTACAAAGTCATTGAGAATGCGACGAACGAATCGATCCAAGGTGACTTTGAAAAGCAGGAATCGGTTCAAAGCATTCGTGCCATGCAAGCGAAGCTACTTAGCGCTGATGGGATGAGTTTCACCGAAGTCGATTTGGCGGATCGTTCTGCCGAAATGCAGTACGAACTGTTCCGCCAAGGGATCCTTCCTCAAAGCCGATCGTTGATGGCAATCATCGCCGAACGAGTCTTCAAGACGGACAAGTCCAAGCCTCAAGAGATTCAAGGTGAGAAGCTTCCACCCTACGAGCAAGTCAAAGAGTTTTTCACCCCGCGAGGGATGATCGTGCGAACCGAGAAAGATGGATGGGGAATCGACGCCTTCATCTTGGGTAAGAAAAAATAAGCACTGCCTAACGAACGCTTTTGGGGATAAGTAAGCTGCGATTATGACAATCCATCACTTGCGACGAGATTACCGATTCGGGTCTTTGACCCGAGATCAAATCCCTGAGTCCCCTTTCGAGCTCTTCAAGACGTGGTTCCAAGAACTCTTGTCGATGGATTTGCCGGAGTGGTTCGAGACCAACGCAATGACCCTTGCGACTCACAAGCCTTCCGGCGGTGCGGCTTGCCGCATCGTCTTGCTGAAGGAATACGACGAGCGAGGATTTACGTTCTTCACGAACTACCTCTCTGATAAGGGCGAAGAGATCGACAACGATCCATCGGTCGCACTTGGATTCTTTTGGCCGATTTTAGAGCGGCAAATTCGCATCGAAGGACGAGCTACAAAGGTCGATGCGAGTCTGAGCGAGAAGTACTTTCGATCGCGTCCACGCTCGAGTCAACTCAGCGCGAACGTTTCCCCGCAGTCGAAAATTGTGCCTGATGACTCTCACCTCGCAAAGTTAGTAGAAACGCTCGATGCGAGCTTAGATGGTGCGGATGTACCTCGTCCCGATCACTGGGGAGGTTACCGCGTTGAACCTTCGGCAATCGAGTTCTGGCAAGGCAGACCATCGCGATTACATGACCGATTTCGCTACGAGCGAACGGCTCAAGGCTGGCAAATCGACCGCCTTGGCCCTTAACGAATAACTCAAATCGTTTTCAAGCCTGTCATTTAGAACGGAATCAACTATGAACAGCCCAGTCGAATACCGACCACTTTCTATCGCTCTGAGCATTGGAGGATCCGATCCGAGTGGTGGAGCGGGCATTCAAGCCGATTTGAAAACTTTTCAACAACTCGGTGTGTATGGTGCAAGCGTTTTGACCATGATCACTGCACAGAACACGTTAGGGGTGCGTCGCGTCGAGACGTTGAGCACGGAACTTGTTATCGATCAACTCGATGCGGTGTTGGATGATTTGCAGCCTATTGCTGCGAAGACCGGGGCACTTGGATCGGCAGAGACCATTCATGCTATCCACGAACGGGCTCAGCGATTCAATTTCCCACTCGTTGTCGATCCGGTGATGGTCAGCAAGCATGGTGATTCGTTGATCCCCGAAGGGACGGCTGGGCAAGAAGTCATCCAAGCGTATCGGCAGCTGATGCCTCGAGCTTTCTTGGTCACTCCGAATCGCTTTGAGCTTGAGCAACTCACCGGCATCAAACTGAATTCCACTCAGGATGTTGCGAAAGCAATCCATGATTTGCATCAGATGGGAGCCCGCTTTGTCCTTGCTAAGATGGGGGATGTCAACGGGAACTCGGAGCATATCCTCGGTTCGGGGCAAGAGAACATCGCCATTCAAACCAAACGCATTGACACACAGAACACACACGGGGCCGGGTGCGTGCTCTCGGCGTTGATCACCGCTATGATTGCACTTGGTGAGACCAATCTCAAGGAAGTTGTTCAGCGAGCGATTCGTCAAATATCGATTGGGATTCACAATACGCATCCGATCGGCAAAGGTCGCAGTCCGGTGGAGACTCGCGTGCTGGAGAACGAGCCTGTTTGAAACACAGAGTCACAGAGACACGGAGGCTTCGAGATACGGAGGCTTCGAGATACGGAGAATTTTAGACAAGGGGAATTTGAGACAAGGGGACATTGGTGCAAATGCCTGATGCCTATTTCCGTTCTTCCCTCTGTGCAGTCTGTGCCTCTGTGTTAAAAAAAGGATCGCAATCCGCGCCATGGATTCTGTGGGCGATTTGAAACACAGAGTCACAGAGCCACGGAGGTTACGATGCGCGCAGCAATTTTTCGAGAGTTTCGTGGTCCGATACGGATCGAAGAAGTTTCTATTTCGCCGCTGGCAAGCCATGGGGCGAGGATCTTGGTCAAGGCTTGTGGGATTTGTCGCAGTGACTGGCACGCTTGGATGGGTCATGATCGCGATGTACCTCTTCCTCACGTCCCGGGCCATGAGTTAGCAGGGGTGATTCAAGAGGTTGGCAGTTCGGTTAAGAAGTTCAAGGTTGGGGATCGCGTTACCGTTCCTTTCTGCTGTGGATGCGGCACATGTTATCAATGTTCGCTGGGCAACACCCACATTTGTGATGCCCATAGCCAACCTGGGTTCACTCACTGGGGAGCTTTTGCGGAGCAAGTCGACATTGAGCAAGCGGACGTCAATCTAGTCGCGTTACCAGATGGGATCGACTTTCAGACCGCAGCGAGTCTTGGATGTCGCTTCATCACGGCATTTCGGGCGTTGGTAGACCAAGCTAGGGTCAGTGCCGGGCAATGGGTGGCGATTCATGGGTGTGGTGGGGTTGGGTTATCAGCAATTGAAATTGCCAAAGCCGCAGGCGCATTGGTGATCGCTGTCGACATTCAGCCCAGTCGGCTTGAGTCGGCCAAGCGACTCGGTGCGGATGAGATCATCGATGCGAATCGGGTCGAAGTTGTTCAGCGCATTCGAGAGATTACTAGCCGGGGAGCGGATGTTTCGATCGATGCATTGGGGCATCCTCAAACTTGCTGGAACTCGATCGCTTGTCTGGCGAAACGAGGCAAGCATGTTCAGGTGGGATTGATGCTGGCAGATCAAGCTTCACCGGCGATTCCAATGGATGCAGTGATCGCTAAAGAGCTTGAGATCTACGGCAGTCATGGGATGCAACCCACTCAGTATGGACGAATCTTTTCGATGATCGAGAAAGGTTTGGTCTCGCCACAAAAGCTCTTGAGCGATACCGTTAGCCTACAGCGAGGTGTCGAACTGCTAATGCGTTTTGCGGAGTTTCCAAACTCTGCGATGACCGTTGTCGATCTTACGCTTTAAGATCACATGCCTTGAGTTCACACCTCGATAGTCATCACCGAGTCTGCTTCTTCCGCTAACGATCCACGACGATACTTCATGCAAAATCAACGCGAGTTCACCGAGAGCTGGCTACAAGCCCTTACACTCAGCGCCGACCATAGCCATGCGCGTTCTATTCGACCTTGGCTTACAACCATCCAAACATTAGCAGCGAGCGCGCCGAATGCGGAGCAAGCCCAAGAAGCAGAGAAGCTTTGGGAGTACGCAAGCGGTCACGGTTTGTTGTCGCTCATCACCTGTTTGCCAGCGCGTTCGACTCCTTGGCGTTTCGAAGATGACGAATGTTATAAATTCAGTCCAGTTGATTCTTCATCGAATCAGACGCCCAATGGCGATGCTGTTGGGACAACGGATGGGAGTGCTATAACGAAAGAGCGATGGTTGACCGAATTGGGGATTTCTCCGGTTCGGTTCTCTGGGGTCGCCCATGTTACGGCTGCCGACTGGTCGAACGCGATCCGCAAAGAAGCTGTTAAGCGAGGAAAGCCGCTGAATGTGACTTCGATCCCAGCAGGAAATATGCTTGATTTGCCTTGTACCTTGGAGTGGGATTTGCATCAATGGAAGGTCAGCTTTACGCAACCGAGTTGGATGCAATTGACTTATGAGTCACCGTTTCAAGCCGATCGTACGAGCATGGAGCGATTGACGGAGTACTTGATGGATGCGTTAGGGGTTGGGCAAGAGAAATTCAAGCCGATGCAAAAGCTATCTGCATTTGAGCCCGAGTCAGCTCCTTGGACTTTATGCATTCCGGATTTCTCGGAGTGGCATCGGGAGGTTCTCTTCTCGCAGAGTATTGGTTTGTCCCCTTGGATGCGTCGCACATGGAATTGTGTGTGGCCTGTGATCATGCGGGAACGCAATCGCCTCAGAGGGCCTTGTGATCTGCAGTACTTGCGGACGGAGCTGAAGGCTTGTTTTGACAGCGAGCCGGCGATGGTCCAGTGGATGTTTATCCTTGCAAGGTTAGCTTGTGAAGTCCGTCTCGGCACGGGGCTTGGCCTGTGCGGGGATTTTCACTAGCGGTTTGTTGGCGGTCTATCGATACGAGTTGTGACTTACGCGGGTGAAGGCACTTGCGTCGATGCCATTTGATCTAAGTCAGTCAATAACGTAATTCGTCAAAGCAATCGGCCGGCACCAAAGTTGGTACCGGCCGATTCGTTTTTTCAAGTTCAGGCTGATTGCTTGTGGCTCACAGCTTTACTTTTGAGGAAGCCTTAGCTGCATCCAAGGCTATTTCCGCAGTTGTGGCAGAGGTAGCAATTTCCGTTTCGCACGGTGACGGCACCGCAGTTATCACATGCCGGTGCGTCGGTTTGGAAACGTTGAAACTGTTCAGTTCTGGTTCCTTCTTGCAGGGAGGTTTCTTCTCGCATCGGAGCCGAGGAGATTTCCCAGGATGGACTGCGATCTTCGTGGCTGACGAACTTCGCTTCGGTTCGCAAAGCATCTACACCTTGAGAGGACAGCGAAGTTGTTTTCGGTGCAGCGCTTTGTTTGTCGCTTCCGTGTTTATCGTTTCCGGAGATCAAGTCCGCTTTGGCTTTTTGTTCTTCGCGGAAGCCGGCGAGGAAGGTCATTCCGAGCCAACGGAAGATGTAATCGACGACACTCTTTGCGATACGGATTTCTGGGTTGGTCGTATGTCCGTTTGGTTCGAACCGGGTGTGGCTGAACTTGTTGACAAGGACTTCGAGTGGAACTCCGTATTGCAGCGAGATGGAGATGGCGGTGCCGAAGCTATCCATCAAGCCGCCGATGGTGCTACCTTCTTTTGCCATGGTGATGAAGACTTCACCGGGTCGTCCATCTGGGTAGAGTCCGACGTTGATGTAGCCTTCGTGGCCGGCGATACTGAATTTGTGGGTGACCGAGTTTCGCGTATCGGGCAATCGTTCGCGGCGTGGTTTGAAGACGATTTTCTCGGTGACCTTTTCGATGATTTGGGCCGCAGCAGCGTCTTCGGCCTTCTTCCCTTCGGTCTTTGTCGAGAGTGGTTGGCTTTGTTTCGAGCCATCGCGGTAGATAGCGACAGCTTTCAAGCCGAGTTCCCAACCCCAGTAGTAAGCGTCTTCGATATCCTTGATGGTGGTATCGTTAGGCATATTAACGGTCTTGCTGATGGCTCCCGAGAGGAACGGTTGGGCGGCGGCCATCATTTCGACGTGGGCTTGCCAACGGATGCTTCGCGTACCGTTTGCGGGAGTAAAGGCGCAGTCGAAGACCGGTAGGTGTTCGGCTTTGACGTGCGGAGCGCCTTCGATGGTATCGCGTTCGTTGATGTACTTGGCGATATCGGTGACTTCTGTGGCGGAGTAACCGAGGTTTTCCAAGCCGAGGGAGACCGAGCCGTTGACGATTTTGAGCATACCGCCACCGGCAAGCTGCTTGTATTTGACCAACGCGATATCGGGTTCGATGCCGGTGGTATCGCAGTCCATCATAAAGCTGATAGTGCCAGTGGGAGCCAAAACGGTGGCTTGAGCGTTTCTAAACCCGTTCTTTCGACCGGCTTCGAGGACGCGATCCCAGGTTTCCCGGGCGGCGTCTTTGAGGTATCGAGGTCCGGAGTCTGGGATTTGCTCGACGGCGTTGCGGTGCATTTGCATCACACGCATCATCGGTTCGGCGTTTTCATCGTATTCAGCGAAGGTTCCCACAACGCCGGCCATCTCAGCGCTGGCGAGGTTCGCTGCGCCGTGAAGCAGAGCGGTGATAGAGCCGCAAAGTCCGTGTGCGGTTGCCGAGTCGTAAGGTACGCCGCTGGTCATGATCAAAGAGCCCAAGTTTGAATAGCCGAGTCCCAATGGGCGGAACAAGTGGCTATTGTGAGCGATTCGATCGGTTGGGTAAGCAGCGTGGTCGACCAAGATTTCTTGGGCGATGAAGAACACTCGGCAAGCGGCCATGAAGCCTTGGTAGTCGAACGATCCGTCCTCACGTCGGAATTTCATGAGGTTGATCGACGAGAGGTTGCAAGCCGTGTTGTCGAGGAACATGTATTCCGAGCAAGGGTTCGACGCGTTGATTCGTCCGCTGTTCGGGCATGTGTGCCACTTGTTGATCGTCGTGTCGTATTGAACACCTGGGTCACCGCAGTGCCAAGCGCAGTCGGCCATACGATTGAGGATATCGCGGGCTTTGTAGGTCGGTGGTTCTTCGCGGCACTTGTCGGAAATCCAGCGAGTCTTCCAGTTGCCGTCGGCTTTGACGGCTTCCATGAAGTCATCGGTCATGCGAACCGATAGGTTTGCATTTTGGAACATTACCGACGAGTAGGCTTCGCCGTTGAAGTTCGATTCGTAGCCTTCGCGGATCAGCGCGTGGGCTTTTTGTTCTTCTTTCCATTTGCACTCGATGAATTCCATGATGTCTGGGTGCCAGACTTTGATGGATTGCATCTTCGCGGCGCGGCGAGTCTTACCACCGGACTTCACAACGGCAGCGATTTGGTCGTAGACACGCATGAAGGAAAGAGGGCCGCTGGGTTTTCCACCCCCGGAGAGTGTCTCGCGGCTGGATCGAATCGTCGAAAGGTCGGTTCCGGTTCCGGAGCCGAACTTGAAAAGCATCGCTTCGCTTGTTGCCAAGCGCATGATGTCTTCCATGTTGTCATCGACGCTTTGGATGAAGCAAGCGGAGGCTTGTGGGAACTCGTAAGGGTTCTCAGGTTGTTCGAGTTCGCCTTTTTCGACGTTGTAGCGCCAGTTGCACTTCGTGCCGATGACGTTGTATTGTTGGAAGAGTCCAACGTTGAACCAAACGGGTGAGTTGAACGAACCGACTTGGTGCAAGCAAAGCCAGGTCAGGTCGCGGTAAAATCGTTCGGCGTCTTCGGCGGTATCGAAGTAACCGTCTTCCTTACCCCAGTCGGTAATGGTTCGAGTGACGCGGTGAATGAGTTGGCGGACTGAGTATTCGCGCTCGCCAGGGTTCTTCGGATCGCCGTAGAAGTACTTGCTCACGACGACATTGGTCGCTAGTTGGCTCCAACTCGAAGGAATTTCCGCATTGTTTTGTTCGAAGAGAACTTTGCCGTTCTCGTCCTTGATCGCTGCGCTGCGGATTTCCCAAGTGACGGTATCGAAGGGATCTGCGACGGTTGTCGGGCAGAATTTGGATTCGATTTTAAGTCCGTTACGATTGCCACGAACTTCCCGCGTCGTTCGGGTCCGGGTGCGACGCTCACGTCCCATTTCTACTGTTGCCATTCCTTCGTACGACTCCCAAATTTCGAGGTGAAAAACCGCGGTGACAAGGATCGAGCGGTTCGGAAAAGCCGACGAAGGCTCGCAATTGAGTGCGTTGCGTTCGTGGGAAATCCGTTTTAAGCTCGGTTTGCACTGCGAAGTGGAAAAGACCGAATGTTTGCGATCATTTTGGGTTTCATACCCAACATCCTTACAAGCCTCCGACGCGCTCCGACCGGCCACCTGATCGCAGGTTGATGGCTGGTCGGCAGCGAACATGTAGTTTGTAGGAGCCGGATAAGTCCCACCGGCTAAATCGCACCGGTAAGTACTACCGGTGTGTGCCGCAGGAACTATCACCCCTGGAATTTCCAGTGGTTCTATCCCAAGTATCGGAGAAAACTACTACCAGTAGTAGTTAATTCTTCGAGAACCCACTACATGTTGCGTCATGGCTCCGCAGTTTATCGTTTCCACTCGGCATGTCAAACTTTTTCTTTGAACGACCGTAAAGCCCGAACAAGTCGGGGTTTGGGATTGGGTAAGCGTTGCTACTACTGACCAAACCGGGGTGGCTGGAATCCTCGCAGGTGTGCTTAACCATTGGATAAACCGACAGTTAAGAGAATGTGAATCGGAGCAGTGACTAGTTAGGTCACTAAGGGAAGAATTTGGGAAATATTTCTCCCGAAAGCCGTACCTTGGAGGGGGCAGATGGGCGTCTAGCGGTTTGAGGAGAGGATACGGGGTTGGGCGAGGGTATCGGGGAACCAAGCTAAGACGTAGGAGTTTTTCCCGGAGGTCATGGAGACTTGATGGGTATTCGTTCGGTGGCTGATTCTTCCGAGGTGTTCGGGTGCGAGGTTGATGGTGTGAGTTCCAGCGGGGATCTCGACCCGAAGAACTTGGATTTTCCCTGGGAGCAGTCCCCAGCAGCGCGTGTCGGCATTTTCAAGGGCTTCCCAAGCGACGCCGGCGGCATCGAAGCCTAGGGAGGTCAGGGAGTTCGTGGATGTTTGTTGCTTGACGGCTGCCACGGTGGCTTTCTTTAGAACACGGCGAGCTACAGCGCGAGCGATGAGTTGTGTGCGTGCAGCTTCTGAGGTGTTGATGGCGAGTTGATCGATATCGGCGATGGAGACGGTCGAGCCGATCGGTTGGCCGTTGACCGCGACGTTGACGGAATCGATATCGAGGTTTGGCGCGACGACTTTGGGGACTTTGATCGGTGCGATGGTCGGAGGGAGTTTATAGGGACCGAGGGCAGAGATGATACGATCGGCGATCAGAAGTGCGTCGCTGGTGGGTTGTTCAACGGATTCTACTTTGTGGGGGCCGCGGCCTACGAGTGCGAAGACGTAGAGTACGCCGCAGCCGGGTTGGGAGTGGACTCCCTGGGTTGCTCGGGCGACATCCCATTGGATCGGTTCGCACTCGGGTAGCAGTTCCGCGACCTGCGTGTAGCTTCGCACCGCATCATCGTAGTCGACGTGCGTTTGTTCGCGGAGCATTCCTCGCAAGTAGAATCCGATGGGGAGTCCGCGAAATTTTTTGGTGTTCGACTCGGCGGGGGTATCACCCCAGAGTCGTTGCATGACGGCATCGTGTTTGTCTTGTATTTGCAGCGTATAGCTTTCCGCATCGGTGCCATCTTGCATGAGGCTTGCGAGAGCTAGATAGACGCGGATAAGGATCTTCTCATAGTCTTCGCCAGCGTACGATCGAACCGTGTCATCGGTCCACATCGAGATGGTTTTCTCGCTGATCGATTCTTGTTCAAGGTGATCGAATCGATCGCGAACTTCTTTGAGCCGCGTTTCGGCTTCTTTGCATCTTCCTTCAAGCAGATCGACAACGGCGAGATCCAGGTTGGCCACATCGCGATCTTGTCTGTGGCTTTTGTGGAGTTTTTCCAAGCGATCGCGACACGCGTCGAGCTGTCCTTCGTAGAACAAAGAACGAGACAACGAGATGCGTTTGGCGTGCGTAGAGCAGCCCGCGCCCGAGAGCAGGCTAAGGCTGATGCTAAAGCTGATCAAACTGACGAACAGCCGCGGTCTCATTTCAGCGGCTGTAATTCCAGAAGCTTCCCAGAGCGGATTTGTGGTAGCCTTTTCGGATTTCAGCAGACTCCTTGCTGTAAACACCGGAGTGGACGTTGGTCAGTTCCAGCGTTAGTAGGTAGTCACGCTGTTTCGATGTGTTGCGTTGTGTGGTGCCACTGGTGAGCTTTGCGTAAAGCAAGTAATCGATCGGAGCGCCTTGGCGTTCAAGGACGGCAGTAAAAAGCCGCATGTTATCGGGGATCATCAACGAGTCGGGGCGCAAGCGGGTTTCTTGCAAGGCGGCTTCGACCATCCGTCGGCTTACGGGGCGGAATACATCGGACTCGAGGATCTTGCTGTCGATTTGTTCGTAGAGTTGATCTTTGAAGTCGCCGATGTCTTCGGACATTTTGTTTTCGACGCAGACGAAGCAGATGGTCTTCTTCTGCGGCGAACCATCTGGGGCGATGCTGCACTGCTCTTCCTGGCGAGTGAGCAACTTGGCTACCGACTCATCGACAAGTGGATGGAAGACTTCGGAACCCGCTTCGTGGCTGCCTACAAGGTCCTTCGCGCCGGGTTTGACAATGTGGCCGTATTGATAACCCCGGCACCCGGCAATACTGCTCGCTATGGGTGCGAAGCTTGCGCATGCCAGGGCAGAGCGAAGCCACTGCCGGCGGCTTGGTTGATCCTTATCGCATTCCCCTTCGTGAGCGCGTTGAGGCTCGGAGGGTTGTTCGCAGAGACGTTCGGATTGGGCTCGTTTTAAGGATGGCTTGTTGGACTTCATGGGGATTCCTTTCCCTATATCACAACGGCGAATGAGTCGGCATTGCTCGGGGCGAGCGTGGCTGATTCTTGGAATTTCCCCTCCCGGGCACAATAGGAACTTCGGGATTAAGTGACGGCGGAGGGTTTTTTCCTCTTGAGCATTACGGAATTGCAATGGAAGTCGTTTCCGAAGCTATCGACTGGTGGGTTTAGGGGGGCGAGGGTGTCGGTAGCGGGGCGTTAAAATCGGAATTTTCGCTACATATGAAAATTCTGAAAAAACTGGAATTCTGCGGATTGTGTGGTTAACATCGATCCTGCATACTGTGGCGGTTTTACGGGTGTTGCGGGGTTTACCGGAGCTTTGGTCGCACTCGCTTGGGGTATCGAGTCTGTGTTTTGGCTCGATCGGATTAGTTTTTTTACTTTGCAGACTTGGACACAAAGCCCGATCATGATGACTTCGTCTAGCGAAATTCAGGAGTGTGGCCTACAGACTCAAAGCGATCGGCAGGTAAGTTCGCTTCGAGTTAGTGTGATTGTACCGGTATACAATGGCGGGCTAGCATTTGAAGCTTGCTTGGAGAGTCTGAAGGTGGCTCGTCCTGCCCCTGCCGAGATCATCGTGGTAGATGATGGGAGCACGGATGGTTCGGCGGATCGTGCTCGGCGTGCGGGATTGAAGGTGTTGAGTACCCCCAAGGGGCGTTCGGGGCCTGCTACTGCTCGAAATTTGGGTGCTCAGGAAGCGACTGGAGACATTTTGTTTTTTGTCGATGCGGACTGCAGTCTTGCTCCCGATGCTCTGAGTCATATCGAGGCGATTTTTGGGAGCGATCCTCAAGTTGCGGCGGTGGTTGGTTCCTACGACGAAGAGCCTTCGGCACGAAATCTTCTTTCGCAGTACAAGAATTTGCTTCACCACTACGTGCATCACAACAGTGGACCGACGGGCTTTACTTTCTGGGGTGCCTGTGGAGTGATCCGCCGCGAGGATTTTGACTCAGTTGGTGGATTTGATACTTCGTACAACACAGCATCCATTGAAGATATCGATTTGGGGTATCGCTTGAGGGCGGCGGGTAAAGAGATCCGTATGTATCCGGCTTTGCAGGTCAAGCATCACAAGTGTTGGCGTCCGAAGAATCTGTTCCACGCGGATTTCTTTCTGCGAGCCATTCCTTGGAGTCGGCTAATTCTTCGTACTGGCAAGATGGAGAATTCGTTGAATATCAGTCGGGTGGCAAGATTACGCGTAGCATTATCGGGTGCGTTAGCAGCCAGTAGCGTGATATCCATTTTGTTTCCGATGATGCTCTGGGTTGTAGGCGCTTTGGCTTTGATGCTCCTGGCTTGCGACTGGTCGGTGATTAGCTGGTTTGGCCGCAAGCGGGGTGTTGGGTTTGCGTTGGCTGTTGTTCCCTGGCACTGGTTCAGTCACTTTTATTCCGGTTGTGGGCTGCTGGTTGCGATGTTTCAGCACTGGATGGATGGCTTGCAGGCCAAGGGATTGGAAAAAGCCACGGATGCCGAACTCCCGGCAGCATCTGCTGGTTGAGTTTAGATAAACTCGAAACTAACAGGGTTGGGAGTGAGTTTCGCAAGCAGGCTTTAGGTTATTCTTGGAGCTTGTTGTTGCTGGATTGAAGCAACCCAGTGAGATAATGATGTCTCTTCGCGGGTTAAAGTTTGGGTGGTCTCTCGTGTTCCAGCGCGGCGCGGATGCGTTGCATTTCGAGTCGTGTTTCAAACGTTCAAAATAAAATCTTATCTATAAATCATGCAGCGACAAAAAGTTGGAATCATCGGGGCCGGACCAGCAGGTCTTACCGCATCTTGGAAGCTCAGCGAGGGTGGAGCGGACGTAACGGTCTTTGAAGCGGACACGAAGTACGTCGGGGGAATTGCTAGGACGGTTGAGTACAAAGGGTTTCGTTTTGATATCGGCGGCCACCGGTTTTTTTCGAAATCGCAGGAGGTCGAAGCTCTGTGGGAGGATTTGCTTGGGAACGATTTGCTAACCCGTCCTCGTTCGTCGCGCATTATGTATGACGGCAAGTTCTATGCGTATCCGTTGAAGGCGCAAGAAGCTTTCTTTAATCTTGGAGTCATTGAGACCGCCCGGTGCGTAGCCTCGTATGCTTGGGCACAACTCTTCCCGCGTCGTCCGGCGAAGTCCTTTGAAGACTGGGTGTCGAATCAGTTCGGGACCCGGTTGTTCCAGATTTTCTTCAAGACCTACACTGAGAAGGTGTGGGGGATGAGTTGCAAGGAAATTTCGGCTGACTGGGCTGCGCAACGGATCAAAGGACTCTCGCTTGCCAAAGCCGTCTGGTCTGCGATTTTTCCGCAGAAAGGGAATCAGAACTCATCGCAGACGATCAAGACATTGATCAATAGTTTTCGCTATCCGAGGTTGGGCCCAGGTATGATGTGGGACGCTGCTGCTGATCGCACTCGAGCAGCAGGTGGCAAGGTTCACATGGGGACGAGAGTCCAGGGCATCGAGAAGCTTGCTGATGGCAAGTGGCGGATATTTTTCAAGCGAGAATCGGGGGTGCAAGAGCACGAGGATTTTGATCATGTCATCTCTTCCGCACCACTTCGTGAGTTGATTCATTGCGTTAAGCCCGCTCCGAAGTCGGATGTGTTGGCCGCCGCTGACTCTTTGAGGTATCGCGATTTTCTAACCGTCGCTTTGGTCGTAAGACCTTCGAACCCTTTCGATGATAACTGGATTTATATCCACGATCCGAAGGTCAAGGTCGGACGTATCCAGAACTTTGGTAGTTGGTCACCGGAGATGATCCCCGATCCGAAGTTGGCTTGTTATGGCCTGGAGTACTTCTGTTTCGAAGGAGACGGGCTGTGGAATAGTTCGGATGAGTCCTTGATCGAGTTGGCCAAAGCAGAGCTGCAACAATTAGGCTTGGTCAAGCCCGGCGAAGTGCTCGATGGTAACGTTGTGCGTCAGCCGAAGGCTTATCCGGTATACGACGACGACTACGCCAAGCACGTCGATGTCATCCGTTCGGAACTTGATCAGACCTACCCAAATCTTCACTTGGTCGGTCGTAACGGTATGCACAAGTACAACAATCAGGATCACTCGATGATGACGGCGTTGCTCGTCTCGCGAAACATCCTCAGTGGATCGAAGCAATATGACGTGTGGTGTGTCAACCAAGATGCTGAGTACCACGAGGAATCGCGAAGCGTTGAGGATTCAACCGGCAGACAGGTACCAAGGGCTCGGCAGGGTTGATTCATCCTAACGCAGGTGGGTTGTGAGAAAGCTGATTTTTCATGTCGGAATGCCAAAGACCGGCTCGACTTCGATTCAATCAACCTTGTTTAGTAACACCCCTGACAAGCGTTTTAGGTTGATCACTCTCGATTCGGTGTTTGGCAATCGCTGCGTTGTCGCAGCTTTTGCAACCGACGACGGCGCTCACCATGGATTCTTTTCTGAGACGGTGCCCAAATGGTATCTTCCCTTCTTGAGTCGTTCGTCGAAGAATTACTTGAAGCGGGCACTGAGAGCTTGTGCTCAATCGGATCTCGTGCCGATCCTATCTACTGAAGGCGCTTGGGGCTTTCAAGAAATAGACTTGCAGTCGATGAAGGAGTTCTTCGAGTCGGAAGGATACCAGGCAGAGGTGTTTGGTTACGTGCGCGCACCGCTTGATTTTTATGAGAGTGTCTTTCAGCAAATCGTGAAAATTGGGCGGCAACCAAACCTGCATAATAACACTCACGTTAGTCGGCATTACAGCGATCGTATCGCATCTCTACAGAAAGTTTTTGGTAAGGATCAGGTGCGTTTGAAAGTCTTCGATCCGAAAAGTTTTCCTCAGCGATGCGTCGTTAGGGATTTCTGTGGTTGGATAGGGATGGATTTTGGGGATGCGAATGTTATTCGAGAGAACGAGTCGATCAACAGCGAGGCAATCAAGTTGCTGTACGCTTGGAATCGTGTTCACAATAAGAACGTATTCGGTTTGTATCCCCGACTAAAGCGGCGGATAGTGCTTGAGGCATTACAAGATTTGCCCGGTAAGCCACTTCGTCTACATGCATCGCTGGTCAAGAAGTTTGAAGCGGGATTGTCGACGGCAGTGAAAGAGATTCGGGATGAGAATGGGCGAATTTTACCTTTGACTGTCGTCGAGCGTGAGAGCACCTATGGCATCAAGACGGTAGATGACTTTTTCGATTTCAATGACGAGACCTTGCAGTGGCTTGCGGATCGAACGAAGCATCAACGAGTTGTTCAGTCAGATCCCAGTCAGCGGCTTCAAAAGGTCGTCGACCAATTGAGGTATTTTTCCTGTTGGAGGTTTCCTGGCATTTTAGGACGTTTGCTATGGAATGAAATTCGATTGCGTTGGGAGAGGATTTGGAAGAAGCGGAGAATGCAGGGCCGTTCCGAGCCAGCCGGATGTTTTGCGAGATAGTCAGTCTAGTCTATACTACCGAGGCCCTGCTGTTTGTCTTGCCAAGACTTGTTGCTGCATCGCCAGTACAAATCCATTTTGAATATGCCACTTGTCAGTATCGTAATACCAACTTTTGCTCGGCCGGAGCGATTGTCTGAGTGCCTACGCGCCCTGACCGGCCAGACTATGGCTGCTTGCGATTTTGAAGTCGTCATCGTGGACGATGGAAGTCCCCAGCCACTTGATGCGATTGTTGCGGGATACGCGAGGGATTTGAATATAACGCTTATAAGGCAAGCGAACGCGGGGCCAGGGGCAGCCAGAAATCGTGGAGTGAACGAAGCGACAGGTAAGTGGATTGCGTTTACGGATGACGACTGCCTTCCCGATCCACAATGGCTTGAGCTTTTGCTCGCCCGCGAACGAAGGGATCCCGGTACTCTGGTCGGTGGTACAACGATCAATGGATTAACGAACGAATTGTATGCTTCGACAAGCCAATTGATCATCGACTTGGTTTACGAACATTTCAATTCAGATCCAGATAACGCTTATTTTTTCGCGAGCAACAATATTCTGTGCGAACGCGAACATATCTTGGAGTTGGGTGGGTTCGATTTAGAGTTCGCACAAGCCGGCGGCGAAGATCGTGATTTTTGCGATCGATGGCGCAGTTCCGGTCGACGATTGGTGTGGTGCAAGGACGCTCAAATCGAGCATCGCCACTCTCAAACGCTCAAGAAATTTCTGCGACTGCACTACCGATATGGCAAGGGAGCTTATTCCTATCACCGCAAACGCAAAGAGCGTCATGGCGGTAACATGAATAAAGATCTAGGTTTTCATGCCAGTATTATCGCATTGCTATGGCCCAAGCTCGGTAGGCCGATGGGATACGGGAAAAGCTTGGGAATCCTTGTGGGCTTCGCCCTTTGGCAACTCGCCAACGCGTGTGGCTTTTTCGCTCAAGCATTTGCTGACTATCGACGCGGTAGCTAGTTACTCTTTTTGAAACACAGAGTCACCCGGTTTTGAAACACAGAGACACAGAGTGCACAGAGTTCTGGATATGTGGAGACAGGCTTTGCGGACTTTGGGTGAATATGGCCGTTTCGCATCCGGTTTGTGGCGATATTACAAAGACCGCTTCATGTACCTAAGAAACTTAGTGTCAAGGTTTGCTTCGTTTTGGCCAGCATGGAGTCGCTTCAGCTACTAGAACTTCAATAGCACCCTATTAATCAGTTAAGCGTCTGGGTGAAGGTTCGATTGGATGGTATAAGGTGCCTTGGATACTCACCGGAATCGAATGGATCACGGGTTGCTCCTCCCCGTTTGCCTCTTGTGCACCCCGTATGCGATAGACATCAACCTTTTCGATATCCTTGATCGGAAGCTTGAAGGATTTTACAAGTTCGAATCCCGGGAGTTCGACGGTTTGTTGCAGGATCCGTTCAAGAGACTTTGGGGTCCGGGACTTTGGGGTTTCGAGAACAAGCCAGCGGCAACCCGACTGGCTCAAAAGATCTGCCGCAGCAATAGGCTTTTTGGTGGGAGCTAAAGGATTAACGGGTAGTAGAAGTGATTTGGCCAAGACCATTTGGCGTTGGAACTTCGGATCGCGCACTCGCAGGTAGTACCCAAAAGTACCATCGAAGCGTCCATCGTAGATGATCGGTTCGTCGGGCGCGATCTGCTCGACGAACTCGACGACTTGTTCGATCGAATTGACTTTAGGTAACGATTTGTTCCAAGTCATCAAGCCCGCGAAGCCGAACAGGCTTGCTAGGCCAACAAGGATTGCAAGTTCTGAATTGGTCGCGTTCCACTTGGTTCGCAGAAAGGTAGCCGTTGCATGGATATAGTAAGCTGCAAGCCAGATCGCTGTCGGGCAGGCGAGCAAAATGTAACGCGGATCCTTGGCCCAAATCGGAGCCAAAGTGGCGAAAGCGATTAAGAATGCGACGAGCACTCTTGCGATATCAGCTCGGAAACCGCGATAAGCCAATCCGCAAAGCAGGCCTAAACCACCGAAGCAGATTGCCCACCACTCGGTTAGTTTTGGCAACGTGCGGAAATAGAAGGTCAACGAGGGTATGCTAATGAGACGATCAAATTTGTAATCGGCTTGATTAAGCTGCTCTGGGCTTACGACCATCACGACGGCAAGCAATCCGAGGAGACCTGTAGCTACAAGTGTGCCGATGGAGATCACTCGCCAGTCGCGAAACAGATAGTATTTCTTTGAGAGGATAATCCAAGCTGGACCGATCAGAAGGATGTAACCGATCGTGGGGTGGAAGAGAATACTGAGAATTGCAAGGATCAATCCCAGTGCGATTTGTTTCGATGCGGCAGGATTCGCAGTAGTGTTCGAGCCCGCTGTTTCGGCTAGTTCAAGCCCAAGGCGGATGTGGAAGACAGAGGCTACCGCGCAGCAAAGGGCGGGGGTATTGAGCATGACCGCATTGGTCCAAGTGAACATGCCAGGCGTTAAGAACAGCAGCCCCGCAGCGATTCCGGCCGTCGGAGAGATCCAACGGCGCAAAGCCACCAGCAGATAAATGCCGGTGATGAGCCCCATCGTTTGAGCAATCCCTTTCTCGACTCGCGATGAGACGCCGAAAACTTCTACTGCCGCAGCTTCCATCAGGTAAAACAGGGGCGGGTACCGGGACGGGGTAATCGCGGGATAGCGGGCGTAGTAACTTTTCGTGAATTGAACCGGATCTGAAAGCCCTTCGCGGATCAGGTCGCGAAAGAAAACGCCATTGAGCGCATGACGAGGCGAGTCTCCTTGAAACCACATTCCGTCATTGCTGAAATGCAGAGCGATGACATAGACCCAACAGCCCAAGAGTAGAGCGAGTTGCAGCCAAGGATTATCTAGAAAACGGGAGCGGTTCATGGATACCGGTAGTTTGCGGTTTCGAAGTTCAGCCACCTCCGTCGTTGTGGCCGAACCGATTCTAATTGCTAGGAGGCGAACCGGAATCGGCTTCGCAAATGGAACGGTGCAAATTGTCCATAACTCCGCTTCGGGCGAAAGCCTTCTCTCGCCCCGTTTTGAGCTTAAAGCCAGTTTAATTTGTTCGGCTACTCAGGATCGCTTCGTTGCGTGCAGTCGAAGCTACTTTCGATGAGTAGTACCCTCTGTTATTAACCCCGAGCAATTAACCCCGACAAATTGCCCCTGAGGAATTAACTTCGTGAAGCGGCAGGGCTGAGGAACGTCTTCCAAGATTGATACCGAGGGTCCTTCAAAGTCACCGAGATACCTGGGTTCGCTGTCGGACGGATCGGTTCGCTTAGTAACTTCATACCTGCTTGCACCGGTGTGCGACCACCTTTCTTGCTATTGCAGGACACGCACGAGCAAACGACATTCTCCCAAGTGGTCTTGCCCCCTTGAGAACGAGGAACGACGTGGTCAAGACTCAGTTGACTCATCGGCTTGGATTGCCCGCAGTATTGGCAACGGTGCGAATCCCGAGCAAACAGCGTCTTGCGATTGAATCGAACTGTCGATTTCGGCACCCGGTCGTAGAGCACCAACCGAACGATCCGGGGAACTTGTAGCTCCCTCGAAGGTGTCTTGATGTAGTCTTCCCCAGGTTGTTTCTCAAGGGAATGCAATTCAGAGAGCTCGCACCAATTCTCGAAGTCGTAGTTGGTGTACTGATCGTCTTCGATCGTAATTACCTCCGCACAGCCTCGATACAGTAGGGTCATTGCTCGACGTACGTCGATCACTCGGATGGCCATATAAAACCGATTCAGCACCAGTACGCTACAATCGAGACAAGAGCTATCGCTCATCGGCTTCCTCCTACGGGATCCCTGTTGGGAAGTTTTGAATTTTTCTTTGGATTCTCTTTAGACTACGCCATTCTTCAATCAAAGGACTACGGATATCTGTCGCTTTTCACGCCATAGCAGTCTGCCTGCCACAGGCTTGCCCTCGCAAAAGCTTCCTCAGTCTAATCTATTTTTCAACCGAATTCTCGTCTCCGTTCCCCCCCTCGCGAAACCTTAACCTGCCGAGAAACACCTTGACCTGCCGAGAAATACCGGCCCATGGTATTACCCCCCCGGATGACATTCATTCTCCAGGGCATTAATTCCCCAGGGCATTAGTCACGGCGTGGTTTTGAAGTTAGGATGGAAGCGACATTGTTGGTGAACCTTGGAAGATCGGTGGAAGAATATCATTAGGCCTTGGCGTCAAGACACTGCGAGCCCCTCGAAGGTTCGCGGTCCAGAGCGATAAGACGCTTGGAGATCAAACCGCAAACCTTGATTTCAAGAAACAATTCGATTTAAGAAAGAACTCAGTCGGGGTGACTTGATGGAAGAATTGGTAGTAATCGGAGCCGGCGGGCACGCAAAGATGGTTATCGAGGCGGTAAGGTCTCGAGCCGACCTGCGCGTGGTCGCTTGCCTCGATCTGCAAACTTCCCTCACCGAATGTCTCGGTGTCCGCGTGTTCGAAGAATCCGAAGAGAGGATCGACTCGTTTCACCGATCGGGCTCCTGCTTTTTTGTTGCTCTCGGCGATAACCGACTTCGTCAAAAAGTCACCCTGCGACTCGTGGAAAAAGGGTGCCGCATCGCCACGATCATCGCAGCGTCGGCAACCGTATCCCCCTCCGCATCGATTGGAGAAGGAACCGTTGTGATGCCAAACGCCACGATCGGTGCTTGCGCAATCGTCGGCAAAGGTGCCATCCTGAACACGGCTTCATCCATCGATCACGATACTCTTATCGAAGATTTCGTTCACATCGCCCCAGGATGCCACTTGGCAGGGAACGTGAAAGTTCACGTCGGATCAATGCTCGGTATCGGTACGTGCGTGGTCCCATCGATCTGCATCGGCCCGTGGGCTACCCTCGGAGCAAACTCGACGGTAATACGAGACATTCCAAGTCATTCGACTTGGGTCGGCTCACCCGCTCGCTGCATTCGCATGGAGAACGGCTCGCAATCGTCTCAATAGTGGTAAACGATAAGTTAATCGCAGTCGATGAGTTAAACGCCGTCGGGAATTAAACGAGTGT
Organism: Planctomycetota bacterium; assembly: GCA_046051705.1. Taxonomy (GTDB): domain Bacteria; phylum Planctomycetota; class Planctomycetia; order Pirellulales; family Pirellulaceae; genus JBKCUI01. The sequence goes on from JBJONT010000163.1 coordinate 27,848, forward strand.
TCCATCAACAAAACTCGATCAGTACAAACCCATGAATCACTCCAACTCGGTCTTTATAAAAAGATTTCGAATGAAGATCGAGCTTGATGCCATCGCGAAGTGGCTTGATGAATCTCGACCGTTCCGTGATGGAGCGTGCGGTGATGAACCATCCGATGATAGAGCGTGCGATGCTGAACTTTCCGTGCAGTGGCTTCCATGGAACCATCGACTATCGGGCCACCATGCCCACGCGAAATGGGAAAGCTTCCGCAATGAGATGGACGGAAGCGTCTTCGCTTGCTTGGCCGACCGGGAAGGTTGCAGGCAACTGATGCGGGATCTATCCCACCGAGCCGACTTTGTTCCCGAAGCTACCTGGCTTGCCATGGGCAAAAACGAAGCTGGTCTAGACACACCGCTGGCCACTATCCAAGGGTTGCGCAGCGGACCGGTTCAAGGTTCGATTCAAAACATCGGTGTCGTTCCAAGCTGGCGAGGACGTGGATTGGGAAAAGAACTAATCCGTCGCTGCTTGGCGGGCTTTCGCGATACCGGGTGCCGAAACGTTACGCTTGAAGTCACCACGCATAACTTGGCCGCCATTCGTCTCTACGAGTCGGTCGGTTTTCGATCTGTGCAGACCGTGTTCAAATATTGTTATCTCTATTAATCGCTCACAATCAATCGCTCGCTGAGACCAAAATACGATGCAATTCCTAACCGCCCAGTGGAAGCATTTGATCCTTGCAAATTACGAAGTTGCTCCGCAACTGCTCGAGCCTTACCTGCCGGCAAAGACCAAACTCGATTTGTTTCAAGGAAAGTGCTACGTCAGCTTGGTCGCCTTCCTGTTCGATCAAACCCGTGTCCTTGGAATTCCAGTCCCATTCCACCGTTGTTTCGAAGAAGTTAACTTGCGATTCTACGTAACCCCAGACCGCGAACCTGGTCTGCGCGCGGTAACGTTCATCAAGGAGATCGTTCCCCGTTTGGCGATTCCTTGCATCGCTAATACTCTCTTTCATGAGAATTACGTCGCAATGCCTATGGAGCACCGATTCGAGCCGAAGTCGAACTTGAAGGGAGAGCCAGCTCAAGCCGATTCCATCGAGCGAATCACCAAGTTAGAGTATCGCTGGGGGAGAAAACGACAGAACTGTATCTCCGCCGATATTCAAAGGGACCTGTACTACCCCACAGCCGGATCGCTCGGTGAGTTCATCACCGAACATTACTGGGGGTATGCGAAGGGACCTCGAAAGACCCTCGAGTATCACGTCCAACACCCTCAATGGTTAAGTTGCGAAATCGATGACGCGAAAATCGATGTGGACTTTCTCGAGTTATACGGTTCGAGATTCGAATTTCTTTCGAAGACATTACCAGCGAATGTTCTCTATGCGTTAGGCTCACCCGTAGGTGTTTCGTTTCCGTCAAGTCTCTGAAATACCAAGTCGAGCAACTTCAAAGACGCGGTTCGCCCTCTATAATCCAGAGCCATCGTTTTCGACCAAAAAGGTCCTTGCAGGACCGATGTTTACCAGCCTTTGCAATGGCGACGAGCGACTATGTTGATGCTGCGAGAGAATCAAACCAACTCCCTGTCTTTTCTCTGGTTGATGACCTTGGTTGTAGGATTACTCTGCGGTTGCCAGCCCGAATCGAAAAACCAAAATGCGGTAGGAGATACGGAGCGAACACAGAGGGGGCCGCGAAGTGCCGATCAAGCTGCAACACCCGGCGAAGCTGGGGGGGGCGGGGAAGCTGGGGCGAGCGGTGAGAAGAAGTCCGAGTCGACCGATGGGCTCAAAGCGAATTCTGCGCTTCAGGCCGTCACAGGTGGAATCGACGGAGAGAATTCCGATCCACCAGCTTCTTCGCAGAGCCGTCGCCCGGCCGTTGGTAAAACGGCGATAGAAGCCCGTGCATTGCTGGAAGGTTGTTTGCGAAAATACCAGCAAGTCCTCAGCTATGAGGATTCTGGACAATTGGTGATTCGAGGAGCAACGACACTCCGATTGCCACTTCAGGTCGCTTGGGAACGTCCGAATCGACTGGCGTTGCGAACCGGATCTTTGGATGGCTGCTGGAACGGGCAAACGTGGGAAGCAAGATCGAAGGGGTTGTCGTTGCCCGCCCCGTTTCCCAATCAGAGACTAGTACGTCCGCTTCCTGAACGGATCGATTCCTTCTGGCTTGCAGATGATTCGCTTGGTGGTCTGCTCACTGCACCGATGTCCAAACCGATTCAGTTGGAGTTGTTGTTAGCCAATGAGCCCACCAATGCATTCACCAGCGAAGGGACGAAACTGACGTACCTTGAACCGGCCGCATTTGATCGGATTCAATGTGAGCGCGTCTTCGTTGAAAAAGAAGTTAGCGGCAGCAAGCTTGAATGGGTCTTGTGGATCGATCCTGCGACGTCGCTGCTTCGCAAGATCGAATTACCGGTCGAGTTTTACTACCCGAATGCTCCGCCGGAAGCGATAGCTGGAGTGCAGTGTTCGATAGAGTTGATGGATGTAAAACCAAATACACCGATCGATTGGACGCAATGGAAGTTAGCGACGGACGTTGCAGGAGAGCTAGCGGTTCGGCGTTGGGTGGCCGCTCCTCCGATCGCATCGACACCTATCTTGGGAAAGGTTATCGAGCCGTTGGATTTCAAAACTGCATCGGGAACGGTTTTGCTTGATACCGCAGAGCCAAAAAGACCACTGAGCATTCTTGTGTGGGTCGATAATCAGCCTTCGCTCAGGCCGTTGGTCGATGACTTGATGAGCATGCGGCGGACATTGGTCGAGAAAGAGCTTTCCGCGGTGAGTGATGTTTATTTGGTATCGAATGCTGCGGATCAAGCGAAGTTGACTGAGAGTTTTGCGGCATGGAAGTGCGATTTAGGGTTAGCGGTCGATCAAGACGGATCGCTTCAAAAAGCGTTTTCGTTACCGGCGGCTCCTGCGTTGATCATTCTCGATCGCGATCGGCGTGTGCAGGTCGCAGAATTTGTCGTAACACCCGAGGTTATCGCTTCTGTTCCATCGCTTGTTGCGCGATTGCGAGACAAACAAGATCTCGCAAGTCGGCAGTTGCAACAGGATGCGGACAATCAAGGGCGATACATAGCAGCATTGCATCGGGTAGCGATCGACAAAGAGGAAGCATCGAAGTTGCCCGAGATACCCGAGTTTCAGTTTTCAATGCATGGGATGCGACGCGAATGGAAAGTCGATTTCAAGTCCCCGTTGATCAGTGCCAATGGGGTTTGGTCACCGCGCTGGGCGGTTGATTCGTTAGGGGCGAATTCATCGTTGGCACCGGAGAGCCTTGTGATGGCAGCGCTTGACGAAGACGGTTCTGTTTATTCCGTGCAATTGGATGGGGTTGCCAAGGTCATTTCGAGAGTGGAGCCCGAGCAAGCCGATGGTGCGAAGCGGATCATTACCAGTGTAGATCCTTGGACGAATGGATGGATTGCGATCGTGCCGGAGGGGCTTCCGCGATTTTGGCTTTGTCCAACCAAGCCAGCATCGAGTGCATCGGTTGCAGCAACAACGTATAGCACACAAGCTGCGGAGACACCCGTTGCTCATGCATGGATTCCGGGAGCCAATGACTTAGTGAACCTTCGCAGCGGCAAACCGCTTGAGGGGGCGCGGTTAGCCATCGGAACGAGCGCAGCGAGGATGTTAGTGATTGATCCGAAGACTGAGCAGCGGCTTGATGGAACTTTTCGCGAGAATCCCGTTGCATTCGTACCAGAGTTGGATGCGGCTGGTCGTATCGAGCATTGGGATGTGTTGTATCAAGACGCATCGTTGCATCGGATACCGAATCTTACACCTAGTATTCAATCCGCTTCGGCGGATAAGCCGTTGGAAGCGAGGTTAGATAGGTTACCCATGAGGATTGATACGTCGACTTGGTACTGGGGGATGCATCCGAAGCGACTGATCGAGGCTTCGATCAGTGGCGGAGCGGAAGTTATTCCTCAAAGTGAGGAAGTTAGTGGTGAGGGTGGAGTTGACGTGTTATTGCAGTACCATTTAGGTCGATTAGCCAGTGGCGAGACAGGGTTATTTGTAAGTGATCGATATCATAGGGTGATCAATCAGCGACCGTTGACGGTGCGACCCGAGCAAGCGAAGGTGCTTGGCACGGTGCGGTTAGCCGATGGGATGTTGTTTGGGGTAGCGACCGGACCGAATCGGGTGTTGCATTTGTTTACAGGAGATCTTCGGGTGGTGGACCAAGTATCCTTTCGGGGGCGGGTTCTTGGGGCAGCGTTGTTACCGAAGGGTGGGGATCTTCAGTTGATCGTAGCGATGGAGAACGAGGTCAGTTGTTGGCACATCGACATTCCGGACCCCGTAACCCCGTAGCAAGACGGTGCGTTCCGCGGTCCATTCGCTGCGATGGCTTCGTATGAATGGTCGTGATCGATGCGATGGTGGTTGTTGAGGAGATGACGAGGACCGCTTCACGAACCCACCGGTCCGCGCAACCACCGGGGCACGGTACGTTCCGCGGTCCATTCGCTGTAATGGTTACGTATGAATGGTCGTGATCGATGCGATGATGGTTGTTGAGGAGATGATGAGGACCGCTTCTCGAACCCTACGGATGGTGCGTTGTAGGGTGTGGTGAAGCGGCCGGGCCACCAATGTTGCCAGGATCCTTTACGAGTCAAATCCCGGTCGTTATTAAGCCGTCGTGATTCACCAGCCGCGCAACCCACCGGTCCGCGCAACCACCGAGGCACGGTACGTTCCGCGGTCCATTCGCGGTGATGGTTGTTGAGAAGATGACGAGGACCGCTTCACGAACCCTACGGACGGTATGTTGTAGGGTGTGGTGAAGCGGCCGGGCCAGCAAAGATGCCAGGATCCTTTACGTGTCAAATCCCGGTCGTTATTAAGCCGTCGTGATTCATTGGCCGCGCAACCCACCGGTCCGCGCAACCACCGGCGCACGGTACGTTCCGCGGTCCATTCGCTGTGATGGTTGCGTATGAATGGTCATGATCGATGCGATGATGGTTGTTGAGGAAATGACGGGGACCGCTTCACGAACCCTACGGACGGTATGTTGTAGGGTGTGGTGAAGCGGCCGGCCCAGCAATGATGCCAGGATCCTTTACGAGTTAAATCCCGGTCGTTATTAAGCCGGCGTGATTCATTGGCCGCGCAACCCACCGGTCCGCGCAAACCACCGGCGCACGGTACGTTCCGCGGTCCATTTGCGGTGTGATGGTTGCGGATAAATGGTCGTAATTGATGCGATGATGGTTGATGAGGAGATGACGGGGACCGCTTCACGAACCCTACGGACGGTACGTTGTTGGCCGCGCAACCCACCGGTCCGCGCAACCACCGGTGCACGGTACGTTCCGCGGTCCATTCGCGCTGTAATGGTTGCGTATGAATGGTCGTGATCGATGCGATGATGGTTGTTGAGGAGAATGACGAGGACCGCTTGACGAACCCTACAGGAGTTGCTCGAGGTCGGCGACGGAGCGAGCTACCATGTGGGCTCCTTGGTCCAGAAACTTCTGCGCGATCTGCTCAAGCTGAACTTGAAGTTCGCTCGGGGCGATCGCTTCGCATTGACTGCGACTCAACCCCAATGCATTGCCGGATTGCGCGACTGCTATCGCCCAGCATCCCGCTGTACGACCCGCCGAAATACCCGCTATCGAATCATCCACCACGGCAATACCCGACATCGGATACACGCCGAGTCTCTCCGCTGCACGGAATACTTGCCAAGGCGCAGGACGACCCGCAGCGACTTCATCGGAGCAAACAGTTACCTCCGGCGCATAGCCTTGCTCTGCTGCCAACGGCTCGACCACGTCCATCAACGCACGGGTGTATCCAGTGGTCGATCCAATGCGAATACCAAGCTTACGCATCGCTGCGATCGTTTGAGGAATTCCAGGGATTACATCGGAGTGTTCCGCAAGCACCGTTCGCTGCAACGGTAAAAAGCGTTCGTAGAGCTCCGTCACGTCTTCGTCGCAGGGGGGACGACAAAACTTCTCTGTCCAAGCTTGAGATATCCGAGGTACGTTGAGCATCGCTCGAATATGATCCACCTTGGCTTGACCCATCGGACCGCGAGCTTCTGGCTCGCTGACCTGAACCCCAACCTGATGAAACACTTCGCGGAAGACTTCTACAGGTGCAAGGCTTCCGTAATCGATCGTCGTACCAGCCCAATCGAACAGTACCGCCCGCAGCGATTTTAGATTGAAAGGTGCTGGCTTTCCGCTCTGCTTACCTGTCCACCATAGTCCAGGTTGTGAGGATCGATCCATGGAATACTCCGGGGGTTGATTCGTCGTTGGTTGTGTTGCTAAGGAACCTGCTGGTGTTATCGAAACTATTCCGTGGCGTTCTGGTTGGGAAGCTTTCTGTCCCAGTACTCTTCTGCTAATCCAAAGGAGAGGGTCATTCCATTTCCGCCCAAACCAGTGAAGACTTGCAAGCCGGGTGCAATGGTACGTTCAAAGAATAGACCTTCGGAGTACTTCGCATAGATGCCGTGCCAGCGAGATTCGATTTCCCAAGTTGGCAGTCGTATGATCTTACGGAGTTCGCGTAGGATCCATTGATCGATTCGAGCGTCATCGAAAGGCTCTACATCCAACCCGTATTGATGGGAGTCGCCAAGGACGACTTGGCCAAATTGGTTCTGCGAAGCCATGACGTGAATGCCGTACTGATTGAGCTCGGGAGATTGCGACTCTATGCGAGCTGCGAGTTTCTCGAGACTTGGGCAGGAACGAAAGTTGGGGTAATGCCGCAGTGTCAATCCGCCGGCGAGGTGAGGCCCGATTCGCCACTGATCAGGTTGCCCGACCGTGCGCATCATGTGCAATTTGCAAGGGCGTATGGGTTGATTATGGAAGACCTCGGGAAAGAGTGTTGCAAAGTCTTCTCCGGAGCAAACGATGATTTCATCGAACCGATGTCGTTCACCAGCACCGGTGAGCAATTCTCCAGCTTGTGCTTGGACGACCGCTGTCGAGAATCGAAATTCCACGCCGTAGGTTTTCTGGAGCCAAGCCGGCAGCGAGCGAACGGCGGAAGTTGGGTCAACACAGCATTCTGTCTGGCTCCATAAGCTACCGAGCAAACCGTCTGGATTGGCAGCAGGACTCTTGAGCAACGTTTCTTCTCTGCTTAGGAGTCGCAGGTTCTTGCTTCGCTCGCTTTCGCGATGAAGGTGAGAATACTCTTCGAGCAATGCCCATTCATCGCTGTGATGAGCGAGATGAAGCGAGCCACAGGGTTCGACCCAGATGCCAGCTCGATCGCGCAATGTCAACCAGCGACTTCGGGAACGAAGTGCCGTTGACTGAGCAGCGTCGGGTTGTCCGATCACCCAAATCATTCCAAAGTTGCGAATCGACGCGCCGCTGGACTTGGCGGTCCGCTCGAACAGGGTCACTTGGGCCCCTCGCTCGGCGGCGGACCAAGCATGTGCCAATCCGACGATTCCTCCTCCGACTATCCCGACCTTCATCGATCTCCTCCACCATGTAAGTACTGCATGTGCGATTCAAGCGATTGAAGGCTGCCGCAGTTGTCAGCTCAGCCTCTGATTGCTGAAACTAAACAGTGACTGTTCGTTTCTCAGATCGCATGGTATTTCCGGCTGCATCGACCGCTTCGATTTGAATCTCGTAAAGACCAGGTTCGAGTCCGAGTTGGATGGACGTCCCCGAAATTGCTGTACGGATTGGAGTCAAGCTTGAGCCGACAGGACCAGCCAGAAGGTTGTAGCGTGCTCCGCTGGCTGATTCGCTCCACGAAGCCCGAAGTTTACCTTCGCGTCCGACGAGTGAGAGAATGTTGAATGGACTGAGGTATTGTGTCAAGTTAAGGAATCGTTTATCCGAGCTTGGCAAAAACGTATTCCCAGATTTTACAGAGAGCGAAATCATTTGCTGCCCATCGGACAGGATCCCAAACAGCTCCGTGATCGCTTGATCGTTGATCGCGAAACTTCCATCAGGTGCGACGTATTGGGATACATCGAGTCGATCGCCGCCATTGAGCGAAGCGAAGAGGGTGCGAGATCCATTGAGGATTCTTCCCGAAACGCTTCGGTCTGCTGTGATCGATTGATTACCACCGGATTCGGCCATGACCAAGTTGCTCAACGGTAGAACTTGCCCGGCCGGCGGGGTGTTGAGGTAGTTGATGACGGTCAGTACGTCGAGCGGGGAGATTGTCCCATCGCGATCGACGTCGCAATCGAGTTTATAAGTACCCGATCCGATGTTGATCTGGTTGATGACGTTCAACACATCGAGAGGGGAAATCGAGGTGTCTCGATCGGTATCCATCGCGGAGAGCCAGTTCTCGGTTGTGCTTCGCGCTGGCGTCACATCGATAACGTATTGGGTGGATCCAAGAACCGTTCCATTGGACTTCGCAACGACTTTCAATGTGTAGCTGCCTGAATTGGCATAAGAAACATTCGGTATGCTCAAACTGGTTGAGCCCGAGAGGTTTCGGTCCGTAGTTCCATTACCATCGAGATCGATTTCGTACTGGATGATGTTCGGTGGGTTAGCCAAACCGCTTAGCTGGACGTTGTAGGTGGCCGATTCCCCAGCGTGCAGCAGGCTCTTGCCCGAAACGACGAGGGTCGCTGGTGGAAGTGGGTTTAGAACCGAGATCAAACCGGAGTTGAACGACAGACCGCTTGCTCCCGTTCCCGCCGCAGTAACTCGCGAACCGTTGACGAAGACTTCGTATACCCCATCGATTAAGTAACCTTGAGCATCGGTTAGATTGCCGCTAAAGGTAAGGTCTAGGGTGGTTTTTCCGTCGATCAAAAGTCGTTCGACGCTTGTCGTGACAGGGAGGAAGTCAACATCTTTCTTCACCACGCTGATGGCATCGAAACCGATGGTGTTGAGCTCAGCTTCCCAGTTGAGACGGATTTTTTGGACACGTTCTCCAAGTGGGGCTCCAAGACCATCTGTCATCGAGACAACTTCAGGACGATTGCGAACATTCACGCGGAGCGCACGGGTCAAGGTTGGTGGGCCGGGCAACTCGGGGTCGGTCACTCGAACTGTGACGTCATAAAACGGTTTGACTTCGAAGTCGAGCAAAGATCCGGATTTCAGGCGCAAGCTGCTTCCGATGATTTCAAAAGCATCCGCATCTGGGCCTTCGAGAGTAAAGACGTTCGAGCCGAAAGAATCATCGGTAACAGCGATCGTCGCGACGACCTGTCCAGCAGATGTGGAGTTTGTTTCGTTGATTAAGGTCACTGGATTGAGGAATCGCAGATCGCTCGGCGGTTCATTCACATCACCGATGGTAAGGGTGAAGGTTGAGGATGCGTCAGGGATACCCGGGAACGCTCCATCATCGACTTGGACAACCACGCGATAGCTTGATTTGGTTTCAAAGTCTAAAGAAGTAGCTGATCGGAACCTTAATTCGTCTCCGACGATTTGGAAGAAACTTGAGTCGAGACTATTGGCCAATGAGAAAACGTTGTTTCCAATCGCGTCGTCTTGAGCAGCAATCGTCGCGACACGGATCGCGGTGCTCACGTCGGTTGTTTCAAGGAGTGGATTCAGGACATTCGTAAAGATAACTCCGGTGGGCTTCTCGTTTACATCGGAGACTTGGAGAGTAAACAACACACTGATGTCTGGGTTCGAACCGATCGTGGAGTCATCGGCGGAAACCAGGACGCTGTAGGATGATTTGGTTTCGAAGTCCAACGGCAGTGCGCTTTGGAATCGCAAGTTGTTTCCGTTAAGACTAAAGAAGCTTGCGTCTGCCCCCGAGAGGGAAAGTTGATTGGTACCAAGCGCATCATCGATTACTTGAACGGTCGCAACGGTAAGTGGTTGAAACACCGGTGTGGTTTCAGAGACGCTTGTCAAGTCAGTAAAAGCGATGTTGGTCGGGGCTTCGTTAACATCGCGCAGTAGCACCGTAACCGAGCCGGTGCTTGAGAGCGATGGAGTTGCTTTATCGCGCACCACAATCGGCACTGTCAGCGAGAAGCGAGCTTCGTAATCGAGCATCGCAGAGGCGAAGACTCGCAGTTGCCCGGTTGATTCATCGATGGTGAAGACCCCTGCGGGGGCTGTTGCACCGAGGAAGTAGCTCAATTGGCCGTTGACCCCTGCATCGGGATCAGTTGCAACGACAGAGCCTACCACGGTTCCTGGAGGGGAGTTCTCATCGATGGTGAAAGTGGATGCCTCGACGCTCGGGGCTTCGTTGCGGTCCAAATTGACCAGCTTGATCGTCTTGCGGGTAATACCCGGAATCGTCAGCGAATCCCGGACTTCGACTTCAACGTTCAGTTCGCGAGTGGTTTCGTAGTCCCAAGCTCCGTTGCCTGAGTACCGGATTTGGCCAGTAAGCACATCGATACTAAACGGACCCGGGTTGCTTGAGAAACGGTAAGTGAGGGTTTGCCCTTCGTCTGGGTCGGTAGCAAGTACGGTTGCCAGGACGGTGTTCAACGGCGGGTTTTCAGGAATGTTGAACTGGGTCGATTGAATCTCGGGGAGGAGATTGGTTTTGTACCCGAGAGTGATGTTCGTTAGGTTTTCGAAGCGATTGACAGTCAGCGGATAGTTGGTGTTCGAGGTAAGGGGAATGAGGTTGCCCGGGTAGTTCGAAACAGTCAATCGATAGACTTCAGGTGGTGTGCCGGGGGCTGGTGGGGGAACGGGGATCGAAGGTGGTAGTTCTCCGATCGTAAAGATTCCGTTGGCACCGGTAGTGGTTTGGAATTCGGGGTAGGAGTACCGTAGTTTATCGAACGGTCCGAAGGGACTCGATCCTGCAATCGTATCATCGGTGTAGATGATCGCGTACTTGATATCCGCGTTTGGCCGTGTAAAGCCGATGACTTCGCGGTCCAGTCCGAGCAACGGTCTCGATAGTTTGGTGGCGATCAAATTGTCGTTCTTGTCGAAGATAGAAATACGACCGAAGGATGCAGTCGATGAACTCGCCGCGATGGCTTCGATCGAAATCTCTTGGGCTTCGCGATAGAACATCACCTTCAGCCGATCGGTGGAGTCGTACCAAGGAATCCCTTCGCTTGAGAAGACTCGAATCGTATCGAAGTTGTTGTCAAAGGTGTTGACGGTTCTAACAGCGAAGCCGATGTTTTGGTTATTGGTGTCCGCCACGGTCAGCGTAGCGTTTGGGAATGCGTTAGCGATCTCCGCGTTCAATGGCTGTTGTGCAGCGATGACATTGATGGTGGTCAAATCTCGAATGCCGTTATCGTTGCGATCTGCAAAAAGGGTTACGCCCGATTGCGGTGCATCTGAACCGGTAATTTGGCCGTTGCGATCGATGTCGAGTCCGACGAACCCAGAGAACCCACCCCCGAAGTTATAGGTACCTACGTGATTCGTGGCGCGTCCCGAGTAGACCAATGGCCGCGGGTCACCGAAGGTGCCGTAGGTGAATCGGTATTTCGAGTTTGCGTTTATATCGTCTTCGATCGTCGTTCCGGCGACCCAATCCGAAGCTGCATATCCGGTTGAGTTTCCGATACGAGCAACATATCCAACGTTTTCTTGAACGACCAAGACCGAGCCTGGTGCAACACGATGGTCGGTAGTGAAGTGCGAGAAAGAAATACGACCATAGGACCAGCCTGGCGATGGGGTATAGCCGAGCATGGCGACCGAGTCATGGGTGGTCCATGTAGCGGCTGTTCCATCGAGCGTGCCGTCATCGTTCGCGTCGTAATCGGTTCCTGGAACCGGTTTGGTCGGGCTGGTGATCAAAAGGAAACTCAGCGAACCACCGACGTGGGCTAGGCGATCAGAGATCACCGAGGCATCGCTCCATCGCCCATCTGGCAGACCAGCAAAAGCATTCGAAGTACTCATTAATCGGGCCGATGACGGATCGACTTGGTAGGGTGAGTCGAACTGGGTGATGGTCAAGAACCCGTTGCTACCGAAGGTGAGATTCGAAAGGTCGATTACGCTATGCAAGTAGCCAGGGCCGCCGGGAACAGCACCCCAACTTTCCAGAGCTGCGAAGTAAGTCCCGGCAGGAACGGTGGAGTTCGGAATTCCTTGAAGTTCGATGTACTGGTCGACATCGCGATTTCCGAACAACGGGTCTTCTTGGATCTCGCTGATAAGCATCCCTGCGAACACTTTGCGGGCTTCGAGCGTCTCGACGGTTAGCTTGCGATTAGCCAAGTTCGAGGCTCGTCGCTTGGGTGTGTCTTTTCGGCTGAGGAGTCGAGAACGCAGAGATTGCAGGGACGGAAAGAAATGAGCCATCGAAAAGAGTCCAGAATGGAAGATGAAGGAAAAGCAATAAATCAGGATGAAGGAAAAGCAGGCCGAAGGTCAGCGTCTGCGTTCGACCAAGGGTATGGTGGGACGAAGCGGTGCCTTGCAAAGTTATTCGTTTAACCCCTGCCGGGGAAATGATAAAAAAGCCGGCAGGATAACGCCATAAGAATAGCGATGGAACTCCTCAAGAGAAATCACATTTTGGGGTGGGGGTGGAGCGATCCACCCCTGAGGGATTCTTGGCCGTTACGCTCGGGGGCTGCCGTTATGCTCGGAGGCTAAGGAGGAATTCGGCGTTGTTTCGAGTTTTTTGGAGTTTCGAGACAAGCAATTCCATCGCATCTGCGGAATTTTGGCCAGCGAGAGCTTTTCGCATCAGGACGATTTTCTGGTATTCCGCTGGGTCTAAAAGGGCTTCTTCGCGTCGTGTTCCGGACTGATAAATATCGATTGCAGGCCAAATTCGGCGATCGACGAGGGAGCGATCAAGGACGATTTCCATGTTGCCTGTCCCTTTGAACTCCTCGAAAATCACTTCGTCCATCCGGCTTCCGGTGCCGACGAGGGCGGTGGCGATGATGGTCAATGAGCCTCCTTCTTCGACTTTACGGGCAGCCCCGAAGAGGGATTTTGGCTTTTGCATAGCGTTCGCATCCAATCCCCCGGTGAGCGTTTTTCCCGATTGGACACATTCGCCGTTCCAAGCGCGGGCAAGCCGGGTGATGGAGTCTAGGAAAACAACCACATCGACTCCGTCTTCGACGAGTCGTTTAGATTTTTCGAGGACCATCTGGCTGACTTGGATGTGCCGCGAGGCGGGTTCGTCGAAAGTGCTGCTGATGACTTCGCACTTTGGACCGCGAACTTCGCGTTGCATATCGGTGACTTCCTCGGGCCTCTCGTCGACCAAGAGCATAAAGACGTAGGCATTCGGGTAGTTCGCGAGAACGGCCCGTGCCATTTTCTGCATGAGCAGCGTTTTTCCGGCTCGCGGTGGGGATACGATCAAGGCGCGTTGACCGAAGCCCAACGGGGTGACCAAGTCGATGATCCGAGTACAAGTTTCCTCGGTGCTGGTTTCCATTACGATCCGTTGCTTCGGATGCAATGGAGTTAAAGAGTCAAAAGGTTTTCTGCTGCGGACTTCGCCTGGATTGCGATGATTGATCGCTTCGACCCTGAGGAGGGCAAAGTAGCGTTCGTTCTCTTTCGGTGGACGGATTTGACCGGAGATAACCATTCCGGTGGTAAGTCCAAAGCGACGTATTTGGGATGGGGAGACATAGATGTCGTCAGGGCAAGCAACGTAGTGATGGGTGGTTGATCTTAAAAACCCAAAGCCATCGGCGAGGACTTCGAGCGTTCCTTCTCCCATCATGATTCCCGAGGAAGCCATGCGAGCTCGGAAGACTTGGAAGATCAACTCCGGGTGGGGCAGTTCACTGTGTTGCGGAATACCTTCGAGTTGTGCGATTTCAACTAGTTCGTCGTGCGACATGCGTTGAAGCGTCGGGAAATCCAGCATGGGGCGAGGCTGCTCAGGGGGGGGCTGCAAGCCCGATGCGCCGCGCGCAAGTTCCTCTGCGATCGAGAGGATCTCGTTGGTTTTCCATTTCGGTCTTGGGTGACCGTTACCTTGATCTGTCATTGTTTCAGCAGAGTCCAGATCAGCTCCTGTGAGCGGGCCATGTGATGGCTTTCCTTGCAACGGCTTCTTGAAGGTGAAACCATCGCGCAACGCATCAAAGGCCGGAGTGATCGGAACGAGGTCAGGGGGGGAATTAGGAAGAGTATCGGGGTGGCGGATGTTCCACCGCGATTTAATTATAGACGCGGAGGTATTCTAAGTACAATGGAATTCGTTTTCAGCACGAGAGTTCGACGGGTAAAAAATGTCCACTAAGTCGAACTTTACGGCACTGATTATCGATGGCCTCGTTCGCATGTTTTTCGCTTTGGTTGTATTGCTACCCGTATAGGTTCCCAATGGTACGCTTAGCTACATTGTTGGTGATGTTCGTTTGGAGCATCCAGACCCTGAGTATTGCCACTGCACGAGCGGGAATGATTTTGGATGAAGTCAGCGATTCGCTTTATACCAATTATGGGAGCCGATTCGCTTCTGTTGGAAAAATCGGTACCGCATCTGGGACGCTGATCGCACCGAATTGGGTCGTAACCGCCGGCCATGTCGCAATCGGGAACTTCACAATTGGAGGCAACACGTACGCAGCAGCCGAAATGATCAAGCATCCACAGTTCTTGGCAAACGGCAGCAATGTCGGCTATGGATATGACATTGCCGTCATGCGGCTAAGTACCCCAGTGGTTGGGATCGCACCAAGTCCTTTTTACATCGGTAACGGTGAACTCGGTGCGATGCTCTCCATCACCGGATATGGGGAGACGGGTGTCGGATCGACTGGGCAATCGTCGAATCCGGGCACCTTGCGTGGTGGCACCAACATCGCAGATGAGCTGATGAGCTTTAGTAACGGACCAGGGGGGCAAGTCGGGGCGCAGAATGCTGTCTTGCTGAGCGATTTCGATGCGCTTGCGTCGCGGGATCCTAGCGGAAGCTTCAATACTCTCGGAACTCGTACCGCAACGGACTTGGAGTGCCATCTCGCCATCGGTGATAGTGGTGGTGGAGTCTTTATCCAAGAAAACGGAACTTGGTATCTCGCCGGTGTAAACTCCTTTGTCGCCTCGCAGCGCGATTGGACTGGCTCTGGCAACACGCTGCCGTTCGGTTATGGAGCCGTAAGCGGCTTTACGCGTGTTTCGAGTTTCAAAGACTTTATCCAATCCGCGACTGGAGTGCCTGAACCCTCCAGCCTCGGCTTGATCATTTCCCTCTCCATCGGCTACCCTGCATGGTGGCTTCGCCACACCAAGCGTCGGCGATCCATTCCCCAACAACAAAATTCAGTATGAAAACATTTCTTGGTTCGTTAGTACTTCTCCTCGGCTTGGCCGCCGTTGGATTCACGATCGCGTATATCAAGTACCGCGCGTTGAACGCTCCCGTCGCGATGCAAGAGGCGCATCCAACCCCGGTGGTCCTCAGTCAATCGCAGTCGGTACGTTTGCGCCGTAGCACCACTGCGGTCGGCACCGTGGTGGCTTCTCGACTACTGCAATTGAAAACCGAGACGGTCGGAACGGTCAAAGCAGTCCATTTTCAATCAGGGCAAATTGTTCAACCCGGCGATATCTTGATCGAACTCGATACCGATGTTGAACAAGCGATGCTCGAGAGCGCACAAGCTGCTGAGAAAATTGCTACATCAACCTATCAGCGGATTAAGAAGGCGATGGAAGTCCAAGCTCTCAGTGAGCTCGATCTCGATCAGACCCAAGCACAGCTAGCGCAAGCACGAGCTGAAGTTGCGAGGATGCAAGCGGTGATCCGACGCAAAGTTTTGGTCGCTCCGTTTCGAGCTCGCGCAGGAGTCTTTGATGTGCAACCCGGTCAGTACTTGGCCGAAGGCTCGCTGATCACGATGTTGCAAGGGATCGACGATTTCGTCTACGTCGATTTCATGATGCCCCAACACATTGCGGGCATGTTGAAAGTGGGTGAATCGATCTCTGTCGAACACCTCGGGGTCAAGTCCGATGCTCAAATCATCGCTCTGGATTCTCAATCCGATCGAACAACCCGATCCTTGTTGGCGCGAGCGAAAATCCAATCTCCTCCCGACTCGCTCCACGTCAACGATTCAGTTCGGGTGGTGGCTGAAGTTGGAGAAGCTCTCGATACCGTGGTGATTCCATCATCGGCACTTCGAACCGACCCGACAGGTCCATTCTGTTACGTGGCAACTCCTGATACGACCGATCCGAACAAAATGGTTGCACGCCGACGCGAGGTTCAAGTCGGCTCGTCGGTCGGTAATTCCGTTTCGATCCTACAAGGGATTCAGCTAGGGGAACCGGTCATCGCCGACGGTTCATTTAAGATCTTTGATGGGACCTGGGTGGTGCCATCGGATCTGACCACGACCGCTAAGGTTGCTCCGTAGTTCTTTTCTCAGTGTAGTTCAATTCTCAGAATAGCACTCTTCCGAGTAAATCTCCCGCGAACTTCCCTAGCGAATCTCTCCAAATGAAATCCATTACGGACATTTTTATCAAACATCCAGTTCTGGCAATCGTCGTGAACTTGATGATCGTATTGCTAGGTATTCGCTCATCGCAAACGTTACCTGTACAGCAATTCCCGAAACTTGAAAGCACCTCGATCGTCATCACGACGATGTACATCGGAGCGAGTGCAGAGACGATTCGCGGATTCTTGACGACTCCGATCGAGAAAGCTGTCTCTTCAATCGGAGGAGTGGACTACATCGAATCCCAAAGCGTGGCTGGATCAAGCCAGATTACGATTCGGCTGAAACTCAATCACAATGCCACTCAAGCGCTTGCGGAGGTCAACACTCGGTTGCAACAAGTCCGTCGCGAGCTGCCCGCAGAAGCAGAACCGAGCGTCGTAGAAATTCAACGCGCAGACCGCCCCTACGCTTCGTTCTATCTGAGCTTTACGTCCTCTCGTTGGGATATCCCACAACTGACCGATTATTTGACCCGAACCATCCAGCCTCAACTTTCCACGATCGCGGGAGTTCAACGGGTGGGGGTCGAAGGTGGACGCACGCCGGCGATGCGTATTTGGATTTCTCCAAACCAACTATCCGAATTAAACCTGACGCCTGGGGATGTTTATGGGGCTCTTCGCCGAAACAACTATCTGGCTGCAATCGGTCGAGTGAAAAATGATGCAGTCCAAGTCGACTTATTGACCGACACGGATTTGAAGACCGAAGAAGAGTTTCGGGACCTGATCGTTTCGCAAAAAGATGGAGCGGTCATCCGGCTCGGTGATGTTGCCAAAGTCGAATTTGGATCGGAAGAGGCGTCCATGGTTGCAATGTATCGCGGACGCGAAGCTGTTTACGTATCGGTCTGGCCATTGCCTGGCAGCAACGAAATCGAAGTAGCGAACCGCTTGAATTCGGCCATGCAAGCCCTTGCGCCGAATCTGCCCAACCACATCGAGATGAATCTCGCTTACGATGCGACGAAGTTCATGCGGGATGCTCTATCGGAGATTTCCAAGACCCTTATTGAAACGGTGGCCATCGTCGGATTCGTGGTTTTCTTGTTCATGGGTTCGATTCGCACAGCTATCGTTCCGTTGATTGCGATGCCGGTCTCGCTCATCGGTGCAACGATTCTGATGTATATGCTCGGTTTCTCTCTGAATCTCCTGACTTTGCTCGCCATCGTTCTCTCCGTCGGATTGGTGGTCGATGATGCGATTGTTGTCGTGGAGAATGTTCAACGCCATATTCGCGAAGGGATGTCCAAAGTCGATGCGGCACTTCTGAGCGCCCGGGAACTCTTTGGGCCAATCGTCGCAATGACGATCACCCTCGCTGTGGTGTATGCACCGATCGGCTTTCAAGGTGGACTTACAGGAATGTTGTTTCGTGAATTCGCATTCACACTTGCCGCCGCTGTTCTTCTCTCAGGAGTCGTTGCCGTCACCCTTTCGCCTGTAATGAGCAGTCAAATGCTTTCGGCGAGTGGCAAGGAGAGTTGGTTGACCCGACTGGTCAACCGCGTCTTCGATGCCGTCCAATCGTTCTACGGATCGGTTCTTGAATCCGCATTGAGCTTGCGATGGGCCATCGCTCTGTCGACGGTTTTAATCGGATTAGCTGCTGTCCCATTCTACGTCATGAGCTCGAAAGAGCTTGCGCCGGTGGAAGACCAAGGTGCCATTGCGGTGATGCTGAAAGCATCTCCTGATTCCACCCTAAAGAGCACGGTCGCTTGGTCGAAACAACTCGCCGAAAAGTTCGCAGTCATGCCAGAGACAAGTTATATGTGGGCACTTGTCGGATCGAATTCTGGTTTCGGCGGGATCATCACCAAGGACTGGGATGAAAGAGAGAAAGAACACATGCGGAGTACTTCCGCGATGGTTCCCCAAGCCTTCGGAATCGCGTCCGCTATCCCAGGGCTTCAGCCATTTCCGGTCCTCGTCCCACCCTTGCCAGGGGCCGGTAATTTCGACGTCGAGCTGATCGTTAAGTCGGATTTGCCTGTCGAGCAACTGACTCTATTGTCCGGACAAGTGCTTGCGGAAGCGAACGCAAGTGGATTGTTTTTGTTTGTCGATACAGACTTGAAAGTCGACTTGCCCCAAGCCCAGGTGATCATTGACCGGGAGAGAGTTGCGGATCTGAAACTTGATCTGGCAAGTATTGCAAGTGAATTAGGTGTATTGTTAGGAGGTGGTTACGTGAACCGCTTCAACTACTTCAATCGTTCGTATCAAGTCATCCCGCAGCTTGCGGAGGCAGACCGGCAATCGGCAACGTCATTGATGGATTTGAAGATCCGGACACCGACTGGTCAGTTGATTCCTGTATCGACTTTTGCAACCATCATACCGAAGACCGCTCCGCGCGTTTTGTCCCGTTTCCAACAGCAGAGTTCGATACAGATACAAGCGGCCGTCATACCTGGAATTCCTGGACTGACGAAAGAGTCGGGATTGCGCAAGATCGAGGAGATAGTCGAACGGGTTATTGGGCCATTAGCTACGACCGACTATGCCGGCGAGTCTCGCCAGATTCGCAAAGAGGGCTCTTCGTTGACGGTGACGCTTGGGATTGCATTGGCGCTGATTTACTTGGTGTTGGCAGCCCAGTTCCAGTCCTTCCGCGATCCGTTGATCGTCCTGCTTGGTTCCGTCCCACTCGCGATCTCAGGTGCACTGATGTTGACGTTTCTGGGGCTAACGACTGTAAATATTTACTCCCAAGTTGGACTTATTACTCTTGTTGGTCTCGTCGCGAAGAATGGGATTCTCATCGTGGAGTTCGCGAACCACTTGCAAGAGGAAGGTTTATCGAAGTGGAAGGCAGCGATCGAAGCATCGAAGACACGATTGCGGCCAGTGTTGATGACCAGTGCAGCGACTGTCTTTGGACACTTGCCGTTAGTCTTCGTCACGGGCCCCGGAGCACAAGCTCGAAATAGCATTGGGATTGTGTTGGTGGCGGGTATGGCGATCGGGACGCTTTTTACGCTCTTCGTCGTACCGAGTTTGTATGTGTTGATCGCGGGAACAAAGAGGAAGAATTAGTACGTAGCCAACGCTGTTACGTAGCCATCCGCTGCACGTAGCCATCCGCTGCCAAGCGGTGGGAGTCGCGAGGAAAACTTCCACCGTCTGGCGACGCGTGGCTACCTGTCTGACGTGTCCGACCTGTCTGACCTGTCTGACCTGTCTGACCTGTCTGACCTGTCTGACCTGTCTGACCTGTCTGACCTGTCTGACCTGTCTGACCTGTCTGACTTGTCTGACTTGTCTGACTTGTCTGACTTGTCTGACCTCCCAACAAGCAACTCTCAACGCACGGGACCGCAGTCCCATGCTACGCCGCGTGGCTTCACGTAGCCATCCGCTGCCAAGCGGTGGGAGTCGCGAGGAAAACTTCCACCGTCTGGCGACGCGTGGCTACCTGTCTG
>JBJONT010000164.1:0-27096 GCA_046051705.1 Planctomycetota bacterium
AAATATTCTGAGCACGAATACATTCTGCTTGGCCGCCTGCTACGCATCGCTCTTACGCGAACCGTGATGTGCAAGGATTGAGCGTGTGCTGCCGATGCCTCCCTGACGGTTCGGGTTGCTGGCGTCGGGTGGCCTGCGGCCACCAAGCAGTAACCCGAAGTGTCAACGAGGCAACAGTATCAAGATGCGTCAGCGAGATGTGTCTACCCATCACACTCAAGTACATCGGTACTCACACACGACACCAACCCGAGTTTCAAGACCCTATGGAACCGCTGGAACAAGCTCTTCCAATTGACCAAGACTCTCTTGCAATCGCACTAACTGCTCTTCCAAAAAACGGTCGCTTTCATCGAAAGGTTGTGCTTCCTTCAACAACGAAATAGCCTCTTTCAAAGACTTCGAAGCACCCTGCTGATCGCCACCTAGAATTGCTATCTCCGCAAGCGCATCGAGGCAAGCCACCAAATCGCTCAGCACCTCCCTGTCTTGCATATCTACCAAGTAAAGCTTGCGCAAGTTCTCGCTGGCATCCCACCAGTATGTCTTGGATTTCTCAACATCTCCAAGCGTTCCGTGACTTGCCGCAAGACTCATGGACAAGATCGCTAATTGCTTCTGGTAGGTCGCCACCTCTGGGTTTCGATCGGCTAACTCACGCGATATCGAAAACGCTTCGTCATACTCCTTGATCGCTGCCCGGTCATCTCCTTGCTCAGAATAACTAGCCCCCAACATGCGCAACGCAATCGAACGATCCAACTGACCACTCAGAGAACGCGGATTGCCTTCCAACACTTTGCGAAACATCTGGGTCGCTCGCCGAAAGCTCTCGATTGCACCTTGCTGATTCCCATCCTCTAAATAGAACTTTCCTAAACTGTATTTCCCTCGTGCAACATCGCGCTGGATCTTCTCATCGTCCGAATGTCTCTTTAACTGCTCGCCGCGAAGCGCATCGGTACGCATGATGTCCTGCAACCCCTCCTCGCGCTGACCCATCGCAATCTTCGTCAACCCAATATTCATCAGAGCATTGATCGCCAACCGCTCATAATCGGATCGATCTGGCCAAGCCTCCGCCAACTGCGAACGGTATCGACGGGACTCCTGGAAACTTTGAAGCCCCTCTTCAAAACGCTGCGTCCCACTGTAAAGTCCACCGAGCGCATTGAACGTATCACCCAACGCGCGAACACGACTCTCATCCTTTGGATTCTCGTCGACCAACCGCTTTTGAATCTCCAACGCTTGAGCGAACGCTCGCTCGGCTACAGCTTCGTTGCCTGTCAACTGCTCGATCATCCCCACTCGATAATTCGCTCCGGCAACCTCGTCAAGCATTTTCGCATCGGTCCCAGCCTGGGTCAAAAAATATTTGTAATGAGTTAAAGCCTTCTCTAACAAATCCCTCCGCAGAGGTTGCATCCCCGGCTCGTTGAGCAACTCATCTTCGCTCACGCGAGTGAAGAGCTCGTCAACAACCGAAATGGCTTTCTTCAATCGCGCCTCGGATTTCGCTAAAGCTGTAACTGTCTCTCGATATCCAATAGCAATCGCAACCAATGTCGTAACCACCAATGCGATGACCGTTCCGATCATTCCTGCCATCGCGCGATTGCGTCTCGCCCACCTCCAAACTCTCTCAACGCGCCCAACCGGCCTAGCAACAATCGGCTTGCCATCAAGGAATCGCTCTAAGTCCTCTGCGAAGGACTTGCAACTGTCATAACGCTTGCCTGGATCTTTTTGTAAGGCTTTTAAACAAATCGTCTCCAAGTCCACGTTGATCGTAGGATTGATCTCCCGCAACGCAACAGGCTCCTTCTCGACGATCATCCGGAGTGTGTCTTGTACCGTCGCTCCGGCAAAGGGAGGATGCCCCACAAGCAAATGATAAAGCGTTGCACCCAACGCGTACTGATCCGCCGCCGAGGTGACCTTTCCTGCATCACGCGTCTGCTCGGGAGGCATATACGATGGTGTTCCCATCACTTGCCCTGCATACGTAAGTGATTGATCTCGATGCACAAGCTTCGCCAACCCGAAATCCGCGACCATCGGGCGATCTGTCGTCTGCTCCATCAGAATATTGTGGGGCTTTAAGTCCCTATGCAACACCCCTTGAGAATGGGCGTAATCCAAAGCTCGCCCGACCGCTGCCATGATCTTCGCCGCACGCGGTCCTTCCATCGGCCCATCGCGCAACTTGTCTATCAAACTCTCACCCTGCACATATCGCATCGCGTAATAACGCAGAGGTGTGCTTACTCCCCCACCCGCACGGACTTCACCAACCCCATAGACCGATACAATGTTGTCATGCTGCAAACTAGCCGCAGCCTGCACCTCAGTCTGAAAACGTTCCAACGCATTCGCACGCGTCTGCGCATCGACCGCCTGCAACATCTCCTGACGAACCACTTTCAAAGCTACTAGCCGATCGATCGACAACTGCTTGGCTCGATAAACAACCCCCATCCCACCCTTGCCCAACTCATCGAGCAACTCATAACCGGGAATCGTCGGAAAACTATCCCCCTTGCTCTGAACCACTTCTTCGGCAGACACCTCGCGATTGCTCAAGGTGTCGAACGGATCGGGGAACTTCGTCGAAAAATCCAATGTTTGACTTTTAGTCTCGTGCGCTAAATCGCCTGGAGGTAGCGTACCGGCATCCAAGATCCCCGTACTAAAGGTCTCGTCCTTCAATAGCCCGCCAGTGTTCGATTGGGCTTGCGAAACAAGCATCCCAATTTCATCACCAAGCTCAGGGTACTCAGCTCTCCAAGCGGCGGCGTTAAGCGACTCGCCGGCTTGCACCCTGAATCCCATTTCGGCAAGCACCAATTCTCGCAAGACTCGTGAGTCGTTTCGAAGCTCCGGATGCTCCAACAGAAACTTCGTCACACTGAATTGCTGCCCGTCCGTGCAGCGTTTCAAGTATTCCTCAATCGCCCGATCCATGCTCCGACCTCCAACGCAATTGCGTTTTGACTACTTTCCCTCGTCTCGCGCTCCATCGAAGCGAACCGGAAAGACACTATTCGGTTCCGATTGAGAAGTCAGAATAGATTTACCCTCTTCCACCACCTGAGGATATGCATCCGCCAGATTGACTCCCTCACCCGGATCGTTCGCTAGATCGTATAACTCCCATTCCGTCGGGGACGAAGTCGCTAATCCTCGTCGGACCAATTTGAAATCTCCCCATCGCACGGCGACTTGACCTGTATATTCAGGGAACACCCACACCATCGGGGAGTTGCGTTGAAAATCCCCGTAGCGGACTTGTCCCTCAAGCACCGGTAGGAGACTCTCGCCATCGAGCGCATCGAAGATCTCTGAGTCATCATCGCGTAGCTCCTGTACCTGAGCAATCTCACACAGCGTTGGAAACCAATCCGCAAAGTAGCTCGGGGCATCATGCTCGCTCCCTGCCGGAATATGATTTGGCCATCGCGCGATCATCGGCACACGGATCCCTCCCTCGTAAACGCTTCCTTTGTAACCTCGCAAATCCAACGTGCTAGAAAAGAAGTTCGGATCGGCTCCACCGATGTGAAATTCTGGATCTTGAGCCCCAGGATGCGTCGGCCCATTGTCACTGGTAAAGACCACCAGCGTCTTCTCGTTCAATCCAAATCGATCGAGCGCATCGAGAACCTTTCCGACATGACGATCAAGTTCTTCGATCATGGCTGCATAAGCGGCCCTTGGCCGAGGGTGAGGCAAATACCCATTTCCCCCTCGATAAGGTCGCTCATCCCATTCCAATGGAAAGTTCTCAAGTGCCTTCAGAGGAGGATGCATCGCGACATGTGGCTCGATAAAGGGCAAATACAAAAAGAAAGGGTCATTGCGATGATCAGCTATAAAAGCTTGCGCCTGTTCGATCATGACCTCAGGTGCATATTGCTGCCCGATCCACTCTTCGGCTTTCACTTCTCCCATAGGTTGCTTTTTATGCCCTGGGGTCGGCTCCGGATTGATGCGCACCTTGAGATTGTTATCCCACAGATACTCAGGGTAATAACTATGGGCGATCGACTGACAGTTGTAACCGAAGAACCTGTCGAACCCCTGTTTGTTCGGATCTCCCGAACTTCCGACCGGCCCCAATCCCCACTTGCCAAAAGCACCTGTCGCATACCCATTGCGCTGCAACACTTCAGCAATTGTCAACGCATCATCGGTTATCGGATGCTGCCCCTCGTTAAACTCCGGAAAGCTAACCTTTGCTTGTTTGTTACCTCGAATCTGTGCATGTCCAAGGTGCTTGCCCGTCATCAAGACACATCGTGACGGAGCACACACCGGCGCGCCGCTATAGTGCTGAGTAAACCGCATCCCCTCGCGTGCTAACCGATCGATATTCGGTGTCTTAATCTTCGTCTGCCCATAGCACCCTAGTTCGTAAACTCCCAAGTCATCTGCAAGTATAAAAACGATATTGGGCCGCGATGCAGTCGCAATGTTCTCTTCACTCGAAATCCTTTCACTAGAAAAACATTCGTCACTACAAGCATACCAAGCTGTGCTCAAGACAAGTATCGCCACGGTGTTGTTCTTGCGTATCGCCCGACGCCGTTTAACCAAGAATGGTAGAACGAACAACCATAGTCCAGTTCCCCACATCACAAGCAGTACGAGAGCAGCGGGCAGGAACACTCCAAGCTTCGTCCAATCCCCTCCAAAAAACGATCCGTCATGCATCGACTCAATCCAATCGCTTCGCCGGATGGCTTCTTGCAAAATCCGTCCATCGGACAAATCTAATTGCACTTCCCAACCACCCCGCACACTGAACTTAGCGATCCCCTTCGATGGCCTGATGTCAATTCGTTGCACGTCGTCCCATGATTTGATTTCCACCGACTGGCACTCTTGAAGTCGCTGCAACAGCGTTGCGAAATCCAAAGCAGGCATACCTGCCTGAGGGTTACTAGCATCAATCTTGATTTCACTCAGCTTTGCCGCACCCTTCTGCTCAGGCGGCTGGACCCAAACCCACTGCTTCTTGATCTGCAAAAGCACCCCGGTGCTAATAACAACGAGCAACGGAAGGGCGATTAGCAGAGTACCCCAATAATGGATTCGGCGAAGAAGGCGGTTCATGGATTCTTGGTAGGTTCTTGGCGGTTCTCAAGCATACTGCGGCGTTCCCGCATGCGTTCAAGGATTGTTTTCACAAACGGGGGGCTCGTTCCGGACTTGGCGAGTTTTTCAGCAATCTCTACTGCCTGCGACATCACCTGCCTTGCCCGTTCTGGACGGCGAATGGTTCCATAATACTCTGACAACTGTGATGTCGCTTGCAACAGATGTAGCGAGTAAATAGGAATATCTGGAAACCTCTCCACTAACGACTCATGAATGGATATCGCTTGTTGAAATTTTGCGACACTTCCCTCAACCCGTTCTACCAGCGGGACTCCTTCGATATTGTTGGAATAATCCTGCCATGCCGAACGAACTAGCAGATTCGCGAGCAGCGTTTGGTACTCGGGAACACTCGGCTGCTCACTGAGGATTTCTTCGACAAGCTTCATTGACTCCTTAAGATACTTCTCATCGAGTGAACCATTCGTAAGGTTGCACGCATAGAGATTCGCTAGTTCGTATTTCAAGACCACCGAATCCTGTTTGTGTGCCATCAATTCCTTAAAGCTATTTTCGGCCTTTTCGAACGCGATGTCTGCTTCAGATGCATTGCCTAAGATTCGGCAGAGTCCCATTCGGTCTCGGTAGGTTCGCGCCAGGGCCAAGCGATAATCGATGATACTTGGTGATTCACTACTGGCTGCCTTAATACTGGATGCATTGCTACTGGCTGTATTGCTACTGGCCGCATTGCTACTGGCAGATGGGGTATTGGCCGATTCGCTATCGGTTGTACATAGTCTCTCCAAGAGTCCGATCGACTCGGTGTTTCCAATAAGATCTCGTTCAAGCCGCATGCGTTGCTGTGGTGCTACCGCATCGGGCTTGCCACCCCCTGAGCGTTGCATCAAGCCGCCACCGAATCGACGACGTCGATCGTTGCTCAGTCGCTCAAAAGCTAAACGAGCACTTGCGCTGCTCATCTGATTCAGCAAGCTTGCGAGGGCAAAGACACCTTCGTCCGATTCCCCAAATTTCGGATACTCTCGCAGTAGTCGCTTTGCAGCTTCTAATTCCGCGACAGCTCTGGGCATCATTCCCCTTTGAGAGAAAATCGCGATCAAGGATTCGCGGCAAAGCAATTCCTCTCGCACCACGGCATCGATGCTCATAACGCTAGAACTGTTACCACCAGTATCAGCAACGCCGCCGACAGGTGCCTTCGATTCTGCATCCGAAAGCTTCGATCTCAAGCGTCCCAAATCGCGAAGGGCTTTTGCGATCGAATCAGTCGCCTCGTCGAATTTCCCAATGCGTCTTTCGATTTCACCGACTCGCTTTCGAGCAATTGCAGCATCAAACCGCAAATCGGTGTTGTTCTCTTCTGCGAACCTCTCGAAGAACACTTGCAAAGATTTCAGCAACTCGACATCCGCGACCGATAGCACCGCGCCGGAAAATGAAGCGTTGCCGTCATCTTCGCTATCGATCAAGGCCGAATTGAAGGAGACTCCTCGCGATGCGACATTGTCAGTGATCGTTTCGAACGCTTCCAACGCTAGTTCCAAATTGCGTTCTGCTCGAATTTCCTCTTCCTCGGCAGTCTGCAGCGCGGCAGATTTCTCGTTCAAACCCTTTGCAACTTGCGAATACGCGGAACTGAGTTTTTCGATCGAATCACGTTGCTGCTGGATCCACAACGCCAATAGGATCGCCAACGTGGCAAGCAACCCGAAGACGACCGTAGCCATCGAAGCGATGGCCGGATTTCTCTTTGCCCAACGCAATGAATGATCAAGCCAGCTTGCGCGTTTTGCAAGGATCGGCCGATCATCCAAAAATCGCTTCAAGTCTTCTTCGAAATCCTTGGCCCGCTGATATCGAGACTCTGGTTCGAACGCACAAGCCTTCAATAAGATCGTCTGCAAATCCGAAGGTATAACGCGTCGTTCTTGAGGACCAAAAACAACGTTGCTGTGGTTGGTCGGATCGAGCAACCGTTGTTTGGGAGCAGAGAAAGCAGGTGCAAGAGTCAACAATTCGAAGAGGGTCAAACCCAAAGCGTAAATATCGCTGCGCTGATCGCTGATCCCCCGGAATTGTTCAGGAGCCATGTATCGCAAGGTCCCTAAAATCTCGCCCGATTGCGTCTGGCTTTCCAAGTCCTCGCGACGCGCTAACCCAAAGTCAGCCACCCAAATCGTACCAGTTTTATCAAGCAACAAGTTGCTCGGCTTGATATCCCGATGCAAGACTCCGGCACCATGCGCATAATCGATCGCATTGGCAACCTTTACCATTAAGCGACAGATATTACGAAAGTAATGCTTCGGCAAGCACCCAATAATTCCCGACGATGCTGATGAATTGGTGCTGTGCAAGGGTGGCTTTGCAGAAACCGCCGATTGACTGAACTCCTCAGTTGGCTTTCCCGAAACGAGTCGTTCGGCAAGCGTACCAGCTTGGTGCTCGGCGAGCGTTGCATTCTCATCCGGATTTCTCCCACGTTGGCGAATCGACTCAAGGATATCCGCAAGAGTAACTCCTTCGATCAACTGCATTGCGTAGTACTGCAAGCCGTGATCTTCACCGATCCCATAGATCGGGACAATGTTCGTGTGGTGCAATCCCGCTGCGGCTTCCGCCTCCCGTTTGAACCGCTGCCGATGCTGCTCTTTGGAAGATGCGGCTTCCTTGATCACCTTCAGCGCCACGTGCCTCTGCAGCGATCGCTGGATCGCTTCGTAGACAATCCCCATCCCACCGTGTCCGATACGTCGCACGATTTGAAAATCATCGAAAGACTTAGGTGCCGAGTCCCTTTGGGAAGCCTGTGCATCTGCGAAGTTCGAATCTCGGTGGTTCAAATCTCGGTGGTTCGAATCTTTGTAGTTCGAATTGGGCCGGTTCGAATTGCAATGCGGCGAGCCCGTCCCTTGCGAGAGAGGCAACGTCGCATCCAAGTTCATCGTGCGGTAAGCCGAGTCATCTTGTTCGATAGGTGACTCCGAGGAGGCTTGTTCGAGCGAGAGGAGTGATGGAAAAATGGCTTTGATCTCTTTGGCCCACTGTGGGTACTTAGAGACATAGTCATCGATGCTGGGAGCTAGTCCATTGCGAACCTTCAAGGAAAACTCTTCGGCAAGTTCTTCGAAGGGGTGCCGTTGTTCAAGGTTCTCGCGGTTCATTCACGCTCCCTCCTGCGTTGGATCTTGGGTGCTAGGGTTTTCAGATTGCAGGATCTGAGCCAACCGCATCGTCGCGCGAACGTAGCGATTGCTCGCCGCCTTCGGGGAGAGGTTTAAAGCTTGGGCCGCCTCTTGATTCGTTAGATACTCAAAGTGCCGAAGGGCTAGTACTTCGCGATCCATCTCACTCATTTTCTCAAGGGCTGCGTACAAACCTCGGCGATCCTCTCCCTTGACCGCAACTTGGCTTGGTGAAGTCAGGTCATCGGCTAAGTAGCTTGCGAGTGAAAGGCTAGTGGAATCCGGGGAGAATCCGTCGGGCAAGGAGCGTTCTCGCTGCACCGAGCGTTTATCACGGCTGTGCAAGCGTTGCAAATCCCAAAGCGCCTGCAAAACGCGTTGCCGCAACCAAATGAACAAAGAGATACTTCCATCTTGAGTCCAGTGACCAAATCGGCGCAAGGCCTCGATGTAGCCTTCTTGCAGAACGTCACCCACATCCATCCGTGCGCGAAAAACAGGATCCATTCGGAATCGGACAATCTTCTCCAAGCGAGGGCGAACCGATTCGAAATAATCCGTCATCCCTTCCACGGTCCGGATCTCAATACCTTCGATAACTTCGCTATTCTCGCTCTTCGACTCGATCGGCTCGGTCGTCTCAGGCGGCTCGGACATGCTCAGTTACATTTCCTTTCGACACGAGCAAAAATGCTGATTTCAAAACGAAGCCGGTGAAATTCAAAGATGAAAACGATGGGAGTCTTCACCATTTGTGTAAATTTAAAAATCCCCAAAATGCCGACCGAGTTCCGTGGATGTGCCCGAATCGATGACGGTATTGTATAGAGAGAGGCTCCGTGTCGGATACCTCCAAGCCGAACTGTTTATACCTTAAAGTTCTTCCACGATTGCGAAAACATGAAACGATCCAACCGCCACACCTGGAAAAATACAGCTCTAACTGCGGTGAGCAGCTTGAATGCAGCCATTTTCGCCCCGATTGTCGCCCCAATTGCAGCAACTGCTATTCTCGTGGATTCGTCCTTGAACAACTGTCTCGTCGCGCAAGACCCGGTTCCATCTACAGACCCCTTGCCATCTACAGACCCAGTGCCCTCTGCGGGGGATACACCGAAAAATGAACCGGTTGGCACTCAAGATCCAAATGTCCAGCGAGCGAATAGGCAGCGGTTCGATGGCGAGCGTCCCGGTGCCGATAGAACTACCCGCGAAAGACCAGGAATGTTGCAAAGACCCGGGCAAGGAAGAGGGGGGCAAGGAGGCCCTGGTGGAGGAAATCGTCCCGGCCTCAATGGCGACGGCCAACCTGGAATATCCCCGCAAGCGATGGCTATATTTTTGCGAAACCTACCGGTGCTCAAGACGCTCGATGCCGACGAGGACGGCCAGCTCTCGCCAGCAGAAATCGAAAACGCCTCAAAGTCCTTGCTTAAGCTCGATAAAAACGGTGATGGAATTCTCAGCGCCGAAGAAATGCGCCCCGACCCTACTCAAATGCCGATGTTTGCTCCCGGTGGCCAACCGGGTAATCTTCCCAGCCCGGAACTGATGTTGCGGATGTTCGAAGCCCGCGACAAGGACAAAGATGGAATACTGGTTGATGATGAAATACCACCTCCAATGCGAGAACGACTGAGCAACCTCGATCAAAACAAGGATGGAAAGATCGATCGGGCCGAAATCGAGCAAGCTATGCGACGACTCGAAGGGATGCGCCCAGGCAATCGTCCCAATCGTCCAGGTTCGGGCGGGCAAAACATCAACCCAAGACGCCCTCAGGCCGACCCGGTTGCGGGTAAGGCGTAACGATTAATCATCAACTGAACTCCTACCACTCGCCGGGCAGATCATACGCGAGACTTGCCGGCGATGGTGTCAAAAACGTTTTAGCCTTGCTTTTCAAGCGAAGCTTTCGAGCGGATCTACAACCCGAAGTCGATACCCAACCCGAAGTCGACACCCGGAGATGCTCAGATGCACAAACACAAAGAAGCCGAGTCACCGAGGTCAACCATGAGACATGTACTGAGTAGCTTACTCGCTTATCAACTATCTCCAATCCTCGCATTTACGCTGACTTTGTGTTGTCCATTGCACCAAGCGATCAGCCAACAGAGCGATCCGGTCCCCAACCAGCAGAGCGATCCGGTCCCCAATGCCACCTCCGAAAAACTAAGCAGCGAACAAGTCGCATTTTTCGAAGCCAAGATCAGACCTGTGCTGATCGAGCATTGTTACAAGTGTCATAGTGCAGAGGGCCAGAGCATACGCGGGGGGCTTGGTGTAGACAGCAAAGATGCGCTCACCATCGGTGGAGAATCCGGACCAGCGGTCGTACCAGGAAAACCCGAAGAGAGTATCTTGTGGAACGCGATGAACTATCAAGATTATCGCATGCCTCCGAGCGGCAAACTCCCGGACTCGATTCTGAAGGACTTTAAAACGTGGATCGAAATGGGAGCTCCCGATCCGCGAATCAACGAAGGGGTCGTGGTCCACTCGAAAGTCACCCACGACGATATCGAAAAAGGAAAATCGCACTGGGCATTTCAGCCCCTGGCAACGCCTCAATCCGACACCACAGCCGACACCACAATCGATACGATGGTTGCTCGCGGTTGGGAATCGCACGGTCTACAACCCAACGCAGAAGCGGACTCACATACGGTTGCACGACGATTGTGTTTTGACCTAACCGGCTTGCCGCCAACTCCAAAACAACTCGCTGCATTCAAAGAGAGCTGGATTCAAAACCCCGCAAATGCAATCGCATCCTTCGCTGATGAACTGCTCGAGTCCGATGCATATGCCGAGCGTTGGGGCCGTCACTGGCTAGATGTCGCACGCTTTGCTGAGTCGAGCGGAAAGGAATCCGATGTGGCATTTCCGAATGCTTGGAGATACCGCGATTATGTCATCGATTCTTTTCGAAAAGACAAGCCCTACGACCGCTTCATCATCGAGCAAATCGCAGGGGATCTTTTGCCTGCGTCGAGCGACGAAGAATGGAACGAGAATCTTATCGCGACAGGTTTTCTGGCCGTGGGCCCAAAGAGTCTTACCGAGCAAAATCCACGGCAATTCCAAGCTGATTTGATCGACGAACAAATCGATACCACCACGCGTGTCGTGCTCGGACTCTCCGTCGGATGCGCTCGCTGCCACGATCACAAATTCGATCCCATCCCGCAAACCGATTACTACGCTCTTGCCGGAATCTTTCAAAGCACCGAGACGTTCTATGGCGGTGTTCGAAACAACCGCAATAGGCAACCCTCAGACTGGATCGTGCTGCCTGTCCAAGACGCCCAACCCATCGGCCAACCGATCCCAGAAGCGGAGCTTGCAGATCTTAAGAATGATCTAGAACAACGCCAAAAAGATCTTGTCGAAGCTCGACGATTACAGCGGTCCGGCAAACAACCCGACCCGAATGACCGCCTGCGGAATCCCAATATCCTCGAACAAGTCGTCGCGCAACTCACCGACCGGATTCAAAGCGTCGATTCTAAAGGCCGACCGCTGTCGCTATGTATGGGAGTCCAAGATCGCGAAGCCCCCAACAACGCCAGAATTCTTGTCCGTGGAGAAATCAATCAACCTGCCCAAGAAGTACCGCGAGGATTCGTCCAAGTGCTCGGCAACCTGCCGGTACGCCTTCCTGCCAACTCTTCGGGACGACTCGAATTCGCAAAATGGCTTGTCTCCGAACAAAACCCATTGACGCCACGTGTCTACGTGAACCGAGTATGGCAACATTTGATTGGACAAGCCCTCGTTCGAGAACCGGACAACTTCGGTGCTTCCGGGCCTGAACCTACCCACCCAGAACTTCTAGACCTACTCGCTTGCGAACTTGTCAATAACAACTGGTCGACCAAAGCCCTGATTCGCAAAATCGTAACATCGCAAGTCTATCGAATTTCCTCGGAATGCGATCAAGATCGACTTGAGTCGGACCCGGAAAACCTTTGGATCGCAAGGGCCAACGTCAAACGCTTGGAGGCCGAAGCAATTCGCGATGCGATGCTTTCCGTCAGTGGACTGATGGATTCGAAGCGACCTCGCGGATCGATCTTGGCAACCTATGGATCATCGGCCATCGGCCCAAATGGACCGATGAATATCCCATTGCTTCTTGCTAATCCAAACACGCCGTCTAACACTCCAGGCGGGCCCGGCATGGCTGGCCCGTTGGGTATGGGTGGTTTTCGCAACCCCAACATTAACCCACTTGAACTTCCTAATTACCATCGTTCGGTTTATTTGCCTATCGTTCGCAACGGACTTGTCCGCGCCCTGGACACCTTCGATTTTGCGGAACCCAGCCTTGTTGTTGGAACCAGGGAAACTTCTCACACCGCCGAACAATCTCTCTACATGCTTAATAACCCATTCGTCCTTGAACTTAGCGATAACTTCGCTCGTCGGGTGATTCGGTCGACCAAAGATTCTCGAGGTCGCGTCGCCCTGGCTTTCGAACTCGCCTATGGACGCTCCCCCTCGAATCGAGAACTCAGCGCTTCGTTGGAATACTTGAACAAAGCCAAATCGGAACTGGAACGAGATCCTCAATCGGATGCGAATCGAGCGCGACGCTCGGATCGTTACGAAGAAATCGTTTTCCAAACCTGGAGTCAAATGTGTCAATCGCTTCTCGGCTCCGCCGAATTCCGATTGATTCGCTAACTACCCACTAATCCACTATCCACCCCCAACTCTCATGAATACTCGACGCGAAATACTGCGACACGTCTCAGCCGGATTTGGATACCTTGCCTTCGCCTCGTTGAGCACGTCAGAAGCACGGCGTGCATTGGCCGACGAGGGGAATCGCTCCGATCCCTCTATAGGATCAAGCACCAATCCACTTTCGGCAAAAGCACCTCATTTCGCTGCGAAGGCAAAGCGAGTGATATTCTTGTGCATGCAAGGTGGTCCGTCACACATCGACACATTCGATTACAAGCCGCAGTTGGCGAAGGATGCAGGAAAAGTCGGGAGAGCGAATGGGGCAAAACTGCTACCTTCACCTTGGACTTTCCAACAAAAAGGTAAAAGCGGTCTGTGGATCAGCGAGCTCTTTCCCGAACTCGGTCAACACGCTGACGAAATGTGTTTGATCCGCTCCATGCATTGCGATCAACCCATCCACCCTCGCGCAATGACCCAAATGCACACTGGCAACGCCCAATTTGTGCGACCATCCCTCGGAGCTTGGACCCTCTACGGTCTGGGTACCGAGAATGCAAATCTGCCTGGGTTCATCGCGCTAAATCCCCAAGCTGCTGCGGCACAAAACTATGGTAGTGCATTCCTACCCGCTATTTATCAAGGAACAAAGGTCGGACGTCCGCAAGGTCCTCGGCCTGGCATGGCGAGGAATAATCCGCGAGGAAATTCCACCATCATCCCCGACATCAGCAATCCTCGATTCTCACGCGAGAGCCAACGCTCACAAATCGACTATATCCAAAAGTTAAACGCGGAATCTCTCGCCAATAATCCAGTCGATTCTAACGTCGAAGGAATCATCGAATCGTATGAACTCGCATTTCGAATGCAAGACACACTGCCGGAACTGATGGATCTCTCTGGCGAATCCGCAGAAACTTTGGAGATGTACGGTATCGATCAACAACCCACCGACGGATTCGGTCGCCAATGCCTTCTCGCACGGCGATTCATCGAAGCCGGCGTACGGTTCGTCGAACTCAATCATGGGAACTGGGATCATCATCAACGCCTCAGCACCGTTTTGCCAGACAAATGCCGCGAGATCGATCTACCCATCGCGGGCCTACTGAAAGATCTTCAGCAACGTGGACTCCTAGAAGAAACACTCGTCGTATGGGGTGGCGAATTCGGACGAACTCCGGATGCTCAAAACGGAGATGGGCGCGACCACAACAACAAAGGCTACACGACTTGGATGGCCGGCGGTGGCGTACAGGGTGGCTTAAGCTACGGTGCTACCGATGACCATGGTCGCGAAGCGGTGGAGAACAAATGCCACATCCACGACTGGCATGCAACTATCCTGCATCTCCTAGGGCTAGACCATGAACAACTTACCTATCGCTACGCAGGCCGCGATTTCCGACTCACGGACGTGTACGGAAATGTGATTAAACCGATTGTCGCTGGATAGGATGTAGGAGAGGGGGAGAAGTCTGAGAAGTCTGAGAAGTCAGACGAGTCAGACGAGTCAGACAGGTCAGACAGGTCAGACAGGTCAGACAGGTCAGACAGGTCAGACGGGTCAGACGAGTCAGACAAGTCGGACAGGTCGGACAAAATCAAGCCGAGCTGCGTTTACACGCAATATTACCGGGGCTTACGCCAAGACACCTTGGATCAGATTTCCATGGACATCCGTCAATCGATAGTCGCGACCTTGGAAACGGAACGTCAAGCGAGTGTGATCGAAACCGAGCAGATGTAGGATCGTTGCGTTTAAGTCATGCACATGCACCGGGTTCTCAATCGGATTAAATCCTAACTCGTCGGTCTTGCCCCATACCAACCCCTTCTTCAATCCACCACCGGCCATCCACACGCTGTAAGACCGATTGTGATGGTCTCGTCCATCGTTCCCACCTTGAACCATCGGAGTTCGACCAAACTCCCCTCCCCAAATCACCAACGTATCTTCGAGCATCCCAAGTCGCTTTAGGTCCTTGACAAGCGCAGCGCTCGGACGATCCGTTGCCCCAGCATTATTTTTCACCCCGTTGGTCAAATCCCCATGCTGATCCCAGACTTCATGGAACAACTGAACGAACCGAACCCCTCGCTGCAACAACCGACGTGCCAAAAGACAATTTCGGGCAAACGAAGCTTCCTTCGGATCCTTTACGCCATAAAGATCGAGCGTTTCTTTGCTTTCAGACCCAAGATCCATTAGCTCCGGCGCACTGGTTTGTAATTTATACGCCAGCTCATAGCTTTGGATTCGCGAAGCGATCTCCGGATCTCCGATCTGCTCAAGCGCGAGTTGATTGAGTTTAGAAATCGTGTCGATCGACTCACGCTGCGTCTGTCCATCGACCCCTTTGGGGTTCGACAAGTACAACATCGGATCTCCCGTGCTGCGGAACGGGATTCCAGCGTAAGTTGTGGGTAAGAAACCGCTACCGTAATTGCTCGCACCACCACTGGTGCCCTTCGCACTGGTCAAAACGACAAAACCGGGTAAGTCACTCGCTTCCGACCCCAACCCGTAAAGCGACCAACTCCCCAAACTCGGTCGACCGAATTGCTGCGAACCTGTGTTCATCATCATCTGAGCCGGCGCATGATTCACCGCATCGGTTTGCATCGTGCGAATCAACACGATGTCATCCGCGATCTCGCCGATTTGAGGCAAGACTTCCGACAGCTCCATGCCACATTGCCCCTTGGGTGCAAACGTGAACTTCGGACCCAATAAAGCCGAATTCGGATTGATGAACGCTGCGCGATACCCCTTGAGCAACTCCGCTGGGGGTAACTGCCCATTGCGTTTCGCTAACTCCGGCTTCGGATCATAAAGCTCCAATTGACTTGGGGCTCCAGCCTGAAACATGTACACCACACGCTTGACCTTCCCCGGAAAATGGGGCGGCTTGGGTGAGAGCGGACCAGACTTCTCTCCGTTGGAATCACCAGCAAACTCACCACCGAAAAATCCGGCGGAGTGTGCCATCTGTTCACCTCGCAACAGCTCTGTAGCGGCGAGCCCAGCGAGCCCGACAGAACAATCGCGCATAAACCAACGCCGTCGCAAAGCTTTCGCTGCCGCTTCAAATACGCTCTCGGAATGATTCATCTTTCCTTCTGCCGCTTTCCATCGGAGCCCCAGCTTCGATGCTTCAAGTGTTTTATGAATAGGATCGTGCGAATTCACATCGAGCTAACTACAACTCAATGGCGTTCTCTGTGCTTCTCTGTGAACTCTGTGTTAAAACGACGCTGTGTTAAAACGAACTCTGTCTTAAGGGATTTCCCAGCTTGTGGTAGTTGCTCAGAAATCTGTGCCGCTAAAAATCGTCCGTTGCTCCTATTTGGACAACCGGCTATCAACTAACCGGCTATCAACTTATGTAGTATTTTGCCTTCATCCGTCGGCCCGATCAACCGATTGAATAATCCTTGATAGTCATACCCAAAACGGTACGGATCAAAGCCTAACAGGTGCAATATCGTCGCTTGTAGATCCTTCGGTGTAACCGGGTCTTCTGCAACATAATAACCGATTTCATCACTCTGACCGTACGAAGTCCCACCGCGTACGCCGCCACCTGCAAGCATCATTGAATAGGCGTACGGATGGTGGTCCCGCCCGAAGAAACCTTTCGTAGGCGTATCTCGCACGTTGTTTTGCGACATCGGTGTTCGTCCAAATTCACCACCGAGAACCACAAGCGTGCTGTCGAGCAAACCGCGCTGCTTCAAATCGCTCAACAAACCGCCGACGGCACGATCAAGCTGTTGGCATTTGATCGGCAAGGTTTCATCGATCGATTCCCCTGGAGAAGAACCGTGATGGTCCCATCCCCAATCGAACAGTTGAACAAATCGTACACCTGATTCGACCAAGCGGCGAGCGAGCAAACAGTTATTAGCCATCGTCGGATCATCCCCACGGTAAAACGCCCGTGGATCGCTCTCCGATTCCGCCTTGGATACAAACCCCGGCTTCGCGCCGTACATATCCAAAGTCTCTTGGGTTTCATTCCCCAAATCCATCACTTGAGGTACGGACTCCTGCATGCGGTAAGCCAACTCGAACTGCTCGATACGGGTCAATGTTTCGTTATCCGCATGGCGTTGAAACTGTTTCTGATTCAAATCCTTGATCGCATCGAGAACCTCTCTTCGCATCCCTCGATCGACCCCTTTGGGATTCGACAAATAGAAAACAGGGTCTCCTGAAGTGCGACACTGAACACCTTGATACACCGTCGGCAAAAAGCCGCTTCCCCAAAGACTCTTCCCCGCGTCAGGAGTTTTCCCACCACTGAGCAGCACCACATATCCAGGCAAATTCTCGTTTTCGCTTCCAAGCCCATAGGTAGCCCATGCACCGAGCGTTGGGTAGCCCAAGCGGGATTGCCCGGTATGAACTAACAACTGCGCCGGAGAATGATTGAACTGATCGGTCTGCATGGAACGAATGATAGCGACGTCATCAGCATGTTTGGCAATACTAGGTAGCAGTTCCGAGATCCATTGGCCGCTCTGACCGTGCTGAGCGAACGAAAACATCGGGGCAAGCATCTTCGGCACCCCTTTGATAAATGCGAAGCGTTTTCCCTCCAAGTACTCCTTCGGGCACTCCTTGCCATCGAACTTCTTGAGCTCGGGCTTGTAGTCGAAGAGTTCAAGCTGTGAAGGGGAGCCTGCCAAGTGAATGTAGATAACGTGCTTGGCTCGGGCCTCGTGCGGCGGTGCCTTGGGCGCCATCGGCTTCGCATCCGCTCCGAGAACTTCAGTACGCGATGATCTTCCTAGCAACGATAATGCCATCGCTCCAAGACCAACTCCCGATCTAGATAGAAATGTTCGTCGCGTATCGAACTCGATCGCTTGAAGCGAACTTGCTGTTCGCAGCTGGGTTTCCGGTGCTCTTGTTCTCATCGTTGGTGTATCCATAAAAAGGTTCTGCACTGCATTTCTGCAATGTGCCTCTGCACTGCATTTCTGCACTGTGCCTCTGCCTAGTTTCTCAACCTGGTGTCTGACACCTTAAATCTTTACCTTGAATCACTACCTGTGCTCAACGTCCTAAACTACGGCCTCATCAACATTTCATCGAGATTGAGAATTGCAGAAGCGACCATCGACCAAGCGGCCAGTTCGCTTGGCCGCACATCAGCTTCGATCACAAATGGCATATCGCTAAGCAACGCTTTCGCTGAATCGGGAGACGTTTCAAAATGCTCCTTTGCTCGACCAAGCAATAGCATTAGGCGTTCGAGTTCATCGGGCTCAATCGGCCTGCAAAGTGCTTGAGCGAATCCGGCACGAATGCGATCAGTATCCGATTCACTGCTGCTCATCCAACGCTTCGCCATCCCAACAGCTGCTTCGACATACACAGGATCGTTCAACGTAACTAATGCTTGAAGCGGAGTATTCGTAGCGATTCTTCGAATTTGACAGACTTCGCGCGTCGTGGCATCGAAGACTTCCATCGATGGGTAAGGTGTGGTCCGCTTCCAAAACGTATAGATCCCTCGTCGAAATCGATCCTCTCCGGAACTTGTGATCCATTGAGCACCCGAGTAAGTCGATCGCCATAGCCCCTCGGGTTGTGGCGGCATCACCGGAGCACCACCACGCTTGCGTGACAACAAACCAGCAACCTCCAACGCTTGATCTCGAACCACTTCAGCCGACAGCCGAAAGCGGGGACTGTAGCTCATCCACAGGTTTCTCGGATCGCGTTCCTTCCTTTGCTCATCCTGTACGTAGGCTTGTTGATAGGTATTTGTCG
Organism: Planctomycetota bacterium; assembly: GCA_046051705.1. Classification (GTDB taxonomy): domain Bacteria; phylum Planctomycetota; class Planctomycetia; order Pirellulales; family Pirellulaceae; genus JBKCUI01. The sequence goes on from JBJONT010000164.1 coordinate 18,796, forward strand.
AGACGATCGTCCTGAGAAGCTCCTTCAGCGACCAATGCTGCGTATCGCGATACTCGATGGCTAGCCAGTCCAGCAACTCTGGATGCGTGGGCAGCATTCCTTGAGAGCCAAAGTCTTCTTCCGTTTCGACAATACCGCGACCGAAGAGTTGTCCCCATACGCGATTGACGGCGACACGCGGCGTAAGGGGATTGCGGGGATCGACAAGCCAGCGAGCGGCAGCCAATCGGTCTGGCACAAGACTATCAGCCCCACCCGTTCCTGAAGCTGCTCGTTGACCAGACACCGATGAGTCGGTGTCGAAGATCTGGGGTAGGGCAGGGGAGAGGACATCCCCTGGATCAAGAAAACTGCCGCGACGGTGCAATCGCGTCTGACGCTTGCTTGCAGCCGCCAATTCCCGCATCACCGGTAACTTCGGAATCGCGTCGCGCAAGGACTGAATCTGTTGATCTAGCTCCTTCGATCGCTTGGCAATCGATTCAACCTCAGGCATCTCTTCAACAAAAAGGGGAAGGCTAGAATCTTGGGCAAAACCGACACGAACGCGATGCAATAGCAAATGCCCACCATACGATTGAACGATGCGCACGGTTACTTTACTCTTCGGGAGACTGCTTTTCGGCCGATCAGTCGCTTGCGAATCTGCCGGCCCTCCCTGAGCCCCTACCGGTGAATCTCCTATGACCAGTGGTTCGGCTAAATCAAAAACACCCCAATGAGGCTGCTGCTGTTTCGGGGATACCGCCCAACCTGTCGCTTGATCTGTATCGACGGCGGCAGCAAGCGGCCAGCCAGCTTGTTCGAAACTCCCTTTGCGGGCTTTTAGAACAACAGCCGACTTATCTGGGCCATTGAAAACTGGGCCATTGAAAACCTCAAGCGTGTTGATCACAAAGTTCGGGTCTTTGACGTTGATCCCAAGCCGAGGTGCAGCGTCTTCTGGAGTCGATTTGGCCATCAACGCCTCGATGCGCAACGCTTTATAGACACCTGGTGGCAACTCCATTTCCAAGATGTAGGTATCAGTCGCAGGACGCTGGTCCGATGCGCGAACCGACATATCTTCTTCGATGAATAAAGGTGCATGACTCTCGGAGTCGACCGAGATCGGTTTTGCGATTGTCCAGCGTTGATCGATTGCAGACTGATTTGAGGCCCGGGCTTTTTCAAGCTCCTCAGTGATTCGCGCTCGATCCGCTTGGAGTATCGCAAGCTTGGATTGCTGCTCGAAGGATGGGACAGGCATCCTCGGTTCATCGTCATAGCGATCAGCATCTTCCGTTTGGTTCCAGATTGCATAAAACCGATAGTAGTCCTCGATCGAAATCGGATCGTATTTGTGCGTATGGCACTTCGCACAGCCCATCGTAAGCCCCATCCAAACTTGCAAAGTCGTGTCGACTCGGTCTTTTACGGCCGCAATACGAAACTCTTCGTCGTCAGTTCCACCTTCGTCATTGCTCAAGGTCGCTCGATGGAATGCAGTGGCGGTGCGTTGAGAAGTCGTGGGTTGCTCGAGCAGATCGCCGGCAAGTTGTTCGATGGTGAATCGATCGTAAGGCATATCGTCATTGAGTGCTTGGATCACCCAATCTCGATAAGGCCATAAGTCCCGTTTCAAATCTTTCTCGTACCCCTTGGTATCTGCGTAGCGAGCAAGATCCAGCCAGATTCTTGCCCAATGTTCACCGAAGGATGCAGACTGGAGCAACTCGTCGACGTAGCGAGCAATCGCAACCGATCGCCCTTGCTGAACCTCTTGGGCAAATCTCGCAACGCGATGCGATGATGGAGGTAATCCGACGAGGTCGAGCGAGAGTCGCCTAGCGAGGACTTCCGGCGGGGCAGGGGGGGCCGGCTCTAAACCGCGATCCCGCATCGCTTGAAGTATCCAAGCATCGATCGGTTGCTTACCCCAAGGATCCTTTGCACTCTCAGGAAGCGGGGCAATTTTTGCCGCATTCAAAGACCATTGATTCCCCCAATGGGCTCCTTGCTCAATCCATTTCCGAAGCAACTCTCGTTGTGCCGGCGTAACTGTTTTCCTTGCGGATGGAGGTGGCATCACCAATTCCGGATCATCACTTACAATCCGATGCAGCATCTCGCTTGAGTTTGGCTCACTCGCAACAATCGCTTGTTTCCCGTCTCGCAAAGCTTTTGCGGATGTTTCTTCGTCGAGTCTCAAGTCCGCTTCGCGGTGTGCAGGATCTGGACCGTGGCAGTGAAAACAATGCTCGGCCAAGATAGGCCGTATCTGCAAACCGAAATCGATCAAAGGTGCGGTCGACTTCTCAGTTACACTTTGAGCGATGAGGCTTGAGTGAACGCACAAGCCAACAAGCATCGCGGTGAAGAAAGTCATTGAGTACTTAAAGTTTGACATAAGGTTCCTTTTACTCTTCCACAGCACGTACGATGTACCGAGAACCACTTTCCAAGTGTTCTCGAAGCGCCTGACGCGCCTGCTTAACGTCGTTAGCCAGCAGGGCATCGACGATTTGAATATGCTCTTTAGCTTCTTGCATCACGAATGCCAAATCGGGACTCGATTGCTCCAGAAGTCGACTCCAAGCGGCATCGCGAATAGCACGTACTAAGAGTGTGATTCGTTCCAACTCATCGGCGAGAAACCTGTTTCGCGTCGCTTCGCGAATCGCATCGTGCAAAAGCGTATCGGTCCCTTTGACCGCTTCGATATGCTTTGCTCGAATCGGCAGACGAAACTTCGACTGCTCGACAAGCTTCACGCGAAGCTTCTTGAGAAACACGGTCGAGATCCGCCCGCATGCCGAGCGGATTGCAAGGGACTCCAAGGCGCTGCGAACTTGGCAAATATCTCGAACTTCGCGGGGAGAGAATCGCCGAACGATGGCACCACAATTCGGTTTGACTTGCAAAACACCCATTCCCGCCAACGTTCCGATCGCTTCGCGGATAGGAGTCTGACTAACCCCAAAATCTTTTGCAAGCCGATCTGTGACGAGTCGATCGCCGGGTTGATACACCCCGCTGAAAATTCCCTTGAGGATTCCTTCGACAATTCGCGGTCGATTCGTCGCGGCGTGATCCTCCGCGCCAGGAGTCTTAGCAGCGCTCGGCAGAGCACTTTTGGCTGACCGTTGTTGCGTTTGCGATTTCGGCATGGTTAGCCCCAATTCCCCCAATACCTAATACTCCAACACCCCATTAACAACGTCTAGTACAACGCCAACGCGATGATTACGCTCCCAACGGGCCTTCCACATGGGGAAAAGCGATCGCATCGGGGAACATCCAGATTCTATACAAAAGCAGAGCTATTGTATAGAACATTTCCGCGTCACTTCACAGCCGGAGCTTAGCAAACGGTAAGCTGGAGATTATACTCTCCTTTACTACTTGATGATCGACTTACACCGATGATGTACTCCCAATGACGCGTTAGATTACCAAAATGCCGAGCACTGACCCTATTGACCTTTCCCTACGCACGAACTCTACCTACAACTTTAAAATCCTAAGTCTCGATGGGGGCGGACTGCGAGCGGCCTTTACGGCCGCTTTTCTCGATGGCCTCGAATCGATTTTGCGCGAGACCGGACAGCTCGAACCCAACGAATCGATCGCTTCCTATTTCGATTTAATCGCTGGAACTTCTACCGGCGGAATCATTGCCACGGCGTTAGCCATGGGACGCGATGCAGCATCGATCTTAGCTTTCTTCCAACAGCAAGGTCCGAAAGTTTTCGATCGACAGCCGCGCACCAAGCTTCGTAAAACCCTTCAATTCCTCCCGGATCGTGTATTGGGATTGTTTGGCCAAGACACCGACTCGATTATGCGAGCGAAGTACGGTTCGTTGCCTCTCGATCAAGCCATCACCGAATTGCTCGGATCGAAAACAATGGCCGACGCCAAGTTCCGGCTTATCGTGCCGGCTTCCCGATTGACCGTCGGACGCCCCATTGTCTTTCGTACCGCCCACCTGCCAGGCCAGATCCGCGATAAACAGATTTCGGCGAAAGACGTCGCCATGGCGACAACCGCCACGCCGATGCTCTTCCCACCCCATCGTATTGAGAACCCAGCGCAACCCGGACAATACGTCGATGGTGGAATTTGGGCAAACCACCCCGGCCTGTTGGCCTTCAGCGATGCGATGCGAATCTCCAAACTCAGCAGTTCTGAGAAATCGGAATTCTCCGTCCCGAGTTTTAGCATGGATAACATCCAATTGCTTTCGATCGGAAACGGACAGTCCCCCTCCTCGTCCGAAATGCCACCGGAGAAAGCCGGACTGAAAACGTGGCTTCCGCGACTCATGGACCACATCCTGACGACCCAATCTCAAGGTACACATGTCATGCTCAGGCACATGATGGCTCCAGGCAACTATCATCGCATCAACTTCGACCATAACGGCTGGAAACTCGACGGTATCGACCGACTTCAAACCTTGATCGATCTTGGGCACTGCGAAGCGAGAAACCTTTCAAGCCGCATCCCGAGCACCTTCTTCCGCAGCAAAGCCAACCAATTTACTAGCCTCTAACCGTTGCTCGAACCCAGACCGGGATTTCGCGTTCCCTCCGTGCCTCTGTGTCTCTGTGTTTCAAAAAAGAGTTACAGATCAACCAGACTCCCTTGCGCGGACTTTGGAAACACGGAGGCACAGAGTTCACAGAGCAGGGTTCTCGGAGCAGGCTTTGTTGGAAGTGCTTCAAAAATGATTTCGACGGACACGTATCCGGGCCAACATTCCACAACGACGTGTCCAAATACGGTCCCTTGCTACGCGGTAGAAGCTACAACGTGACGCATGCAAAGCCCACACACACAAGCGCGTCTCCCCTTCTCCCGCTGGCGGGAGCAAGAGGCCGGGGGATGAGGGTGGTGACCGCGCAATGGCTGCACTAACCGTTCGCACGGGACACAGTCCCATGCTACGCGGTGGGGATTGTCACGGTTCTCGCTGTCTGACTTGTCTGACTTGTCTGACTTGTCCGACTTGTCCGACTGGTCTGACTTGTCCGACTTGTCCGACGAATAACGCGAATTCAAGAAAGCAAACTGCGAAGTCTTGCTCTCCAGATTGCACACGCTTATCCCATTCGATCCAAGACAGCGCGTTCCCTCCGTGCCTCTGTGCCTCTGTGTTTCAAAAAAAGAGTCACAGCGATTCCGACGTCTACTTATCCGGGCCGACATCCCACCGCGATTGGTCTAATCAGCGAATCGCTGACAAAATCTTTTAATGGCGCCGAATGGATCCCTGCAAATCACGAACACTCGCAAGAGTATCTTTTGGATGAGATTGTAATTCCCAGGAAACTTTCTTAGGAAACGAGGTAACGTTTGCATTTTCGATTCCTTCATCTCAAGCCCATGCCAAGGTTGCTTACATGCCCCACGCAAAAAGACTTTTCCGTCATATCCGGAGAAAAGGTACGTGACCTGACTCAAGTCCGTTCGAAGCTCCTCGGGTTCATTGGATTCCATTTCGAAAAGATGAAAATACTGCTTTCGCACAAAGAACGCATTGAAGGGTAGTACGCAAACCAACTCATACCCCTTTTCTTTCCCCAATTCGACGAGAGACAACAAGCTCGCACCCTGGCTTATTCTCGGATCTGCCTCTTGAACGAATCGGATATGCGTAGGAATCGTCTGATTAAACTCAATGATCACTACTTTTGGTTGGTAGTGCTCAATTCGCTTCCATACATGAAAATCGTTTCCATCGATATCTATAGAAAGAAGATCGAATTCTTTGGGAATAGCAGTACTAGAAAGGATATGATCCAGATTATCGTCTTCCCCAAATCCGACAAATCGATTGACCAAGGTGACCTTTTCAGCCTGAGCATAATTGCGATGCAAGTCAAGAAACTTTTTCTTGTCCGCTTCGATCAATACTGCGGAAAAACCTTTGGAGTCAATCAGATGTCGAGCATTCGTCAAAAAGAGGCCGTCCCATGCCCCAAACTCGACGCACCATCGATCATTGCTAGGTAAGATCTCGAGAATTTTCTCAATAATCCCATCTTCACCGGTTTGCGAAAACTCATCGCGTTTGAACTTAAGTAGCCAAGTAGGTTCATTCATACATTCCTTCAATCATCCTATGCCTCTGGGGCATATCTTTACAACATAGATTCCCGCGACGTACAAAATCTCAAGAGGACAACGTAAAGCCTAAGGGAAGCGACTCACCGACGACGGTGTCGAGCTGCTCTTGATCCAGCCCACCTCCTTGAATCACAAGACTGGCCAATCGGGTTTGACCTAATGCCCGCAACCTCGCTTCGACTTGCTCTCGCCATTGCACACGCACATCCCGATAACGATCCCCGGTTAGCCTCCCCAACAACATCAAACTTAAACCATAAGCAGGCTTGGCTTGAATGCTCTCAGGCAACTCAAGCAACTTCGATAACCAATTCTCGACCTTCTCTATCGAAGGTGTTTGCTGAATCGTGGCATACACCGGAACACGATTACCAAGTCGCCCGATCATCCACAACAGCCCGTCGTAGAGTGGCTCAAGCTTGCGTCTACCAAGCCCTGCAAACGCACCTTCGACCATCATCGACTTTTCACTTACCTTCAGCCGCTCAAGCGAACCGAGTAGTCGCAGTTGTTCGATCGCAACATTGAGATTCAATTGCTCTTGTCCACTACCGGTTAACATCCCTCGAACGCGTGGCCAAGTATCTTGAAATAATGCTTGCTGCTGCCCCGCTGTGAATCCTCCTGAGATGCGTCGCCACAATACGATCGCTTCGGAAACATTCGCTGCCGATTTGTGAGCCAACTTATTGTGTACCGTTTTCCAAGTCGCTTGCACACGCCAATCATCGACTGGAAACCCGTACCCTGGACGCAGCGACCACCCCACCAAATTCAACCACCTACCTTCATGCTCTGCCGATTTCATGCGACCGGAATTTCGATCGAGCAATCCCCGCCATATCTCTCGCAAAAAGGATGCTGGCCAATCCCGCTTCGCAATGCCAACCTCTTTCGTAATCATCGAAAAAGCTTCCTTCGGCTTGACCTTCCCCTCCTCGGAAAAAATCTGATCCAGCACGTCATAAGCCCGCACGACGACATCTTGATGCACAACTCGCTGCACTTCTTGATCAATACTTCGATCGGACGACACCTGCGATTGCGTAGCAGCGTGTGCACCGCGAACATCAAACTCCAAATTCCAACGCTGCTGCCCATCGGCTCGAACAAGCGAAAGCTTCAGCGTCCCTATCTCGCTTAACTCGGTCTCGAGCTGCACTCGAATCAGCTCCTTCCCCTTGCGACCTGGCTCCTCAAGAACCGTGCAAATCGGTGCCAAGTCAGTCATGCTCGCTGGATCAAACGCGAGCACTTCTCCAAACCCATGATTCAAATGCGAACTGCTCGAAACCAAAGGGAACTGCACCGGTTCTCCGACCAACAAGTCGAAGGGTTGCGACTCTAACCGAAAACGATCCAACGGCATCGCCGTAGAGGGCATCACGCACACCACTCGCTTCGGCTCTTGATTGACCACCATGTAGTAAGCTTTCGCTAACCTCGCATCAATCCGAACCCCTTGGCCTCTGCGAACAAGCCCAAAGACAGCCGCACCTTGTGCGACCGCCAAGTCCAATCGGTTCCCCGCAAGCACTTTCGGTTTCCAAGCCGGATCATCCGCATCGACAAACCACTCGCGAATCTGATCCAGGATCGCTTGCTGCACCAACGAAGACTCAAGCACTCCACCGTTGAACAGTACCCAATCCGGTCGCGCCGCTCGCTTCTGCTGAGCAATGCCATCCTTCGCTTGTTCCGGCTCAACGCTCGGAGCGTGTGTTACAGGATGCGATTCAACGCGTGCATCCGCGCGACCATCCCATCGGTGCTCCCAAAGAAAATTCGCTAAATGAACGTGAACATTCGGCTCGTTCTCATAAGGTAACCCAAACTCCTGAAAACCTTCTTGGTTCACCGCCGGCTTCGCATCCAAAGGAACCTTGCCGAAGAATCCATCAAGAAGCGTTCGCTGTGCCCATTCGCGTTCGACGACGATCGTCTTGCTGCTACCGATCAGCTTCGATCCGCCTCCAGAGAGGGTGATCGAATAATCGCCCGATGAAGATTGGTTCTGCGAAGTTTCGCTCAGCAGCACCTCCTTCGCCTTCCGTGCATTCCCGATCAACGACTCCCATTGGCGCGCCGAGAGTTGCTCCGAACCGCTGAATTTAACTTCTAGTAATCTAGCGAGGGCCAAGTCCATGTTATCCCCGCCGAGCATCAAATGCTTGCCGACCGCAACAC
>JBJONT010000165.1:0-5938 GCA_046051705.1 Planctomycetota bacterium
TCCGATTCGGTTCCGATGCATTCGATCATTGGAACAGGAGGGCCGCTTTTGGGAACTCATCGCAGCGATGGCGTCGTGCCTTACGACAGTGCGCATTGGGATGGGGTGCAAAGCGAGCGAACGGTACCGACAACGCACAGCAGTATTTTGACGAACCAAAAAACGGTTGAAGAGCTTGTGCGAATACTTCGTGAGCATCGAGCAACGGCTTTTATGCAGATCGATTCAGAAGAAAAGGCCGAGTTGGAATTGCAGGAGCAAAATCAGCCTTAAGAGTCGAGCAGAAGTAAGCGACGGAGTTTTGCCGTTTAGTTCGGGGGTTGGTTGATAAGCTGAAAAGTGCTCTTGGAATTAGGGTTCCAAAGTATAAGTTCCCCGGTGGCGCTACCGACGGCGATCCAGAAAGGGGGCTCGGCTGTTGAACCGAAGGGGGCAGGTGCAGAACGCTCTAGCCGAATCGGTAAGAAGCCGGCAGGGAAGCGATTTGCTAGATCGAAACTTTCGCGTTCATCGATGTGGAAATTCGTTTTCTTTTTCTCTTTGCCGTCTTCACCTTTGGGCTCAACTACTTCTTCACGTCGGATATTGAAGTGGCGGATTCGGTCGGGTTGCAGGACGAAGAAATCGTCGTTGTGTGCAACGAGGCGATGGGTTTGTTGGGGGAAACCATCGCGGCTAGCTCTGGCGTTCGGAGTGGTGAAGTTGGGGTAGAATCGCACGACACCGGCTTCGTCAAAACCGACAGCACCTTTGTTGAGCGCGACGAGAGAAGCGACGGTGCGTTCGGAATCGATGAAGCTGCTGAGCATGGTCCCATCGATGGCTTGGAATGATTTCCCCATGCGATCGCGGGATGCCGAGAGAAGTGTTTTACCGTCGCGCGACCAATCGACACTTGTTACCGCCGCAGCATGTGCGGTTGCGCGCCACAGGAGGGATTCCGTTCGGGTGTTTAATACTGCGATAGATCCGTCGGCTTGACCGATGGCGATCCGCTCGGCGCTTGGGCTTAACGCGATATCAAGTGGCGTGTCGCGGCAGGTCCAGAGCAATCGTCGGACAGGGTGATCTGATGTATCGGGGTGTTCGGCTGGATTGTTGGTTGTTTCTGTCGGATCGGTCTTTTCCGATGGAGCGGTGTTTTCGGCTAGAGCGGTGTGTTGTGAAGCATCGGTGATGAGGAAGGACTCGATGAAACCTAGTTTTCCGGGTTCACCGGAGGCGACCCAGAGAGTAGTGCTGATGGGGTCCCAGACCAAGTCGGAGATAGAGCGACCGCGGGTGGTGATGCGTTTGATAAGTTCTGCGTTTGGTGGTTTTTGATCGGCTGGCAGGTTGGCTGGAAGGTCGGATTGCAGCGCGGGTTGCAAAGCGGATTGAGGAAGCTCCCAAAGGAGGACTTCTTGGTATCCGCTTGCGAAGACCCATCGGCGAGTCGGGTCGATACCAAGAGCTTGGACGGGGTGAGCTTTGGGGTACTTTTGTAGCTTGGGTGTGTTGCTGATTTCCGATGGGAGGAAGGATTCGATTGGGGCGTCGGAGCCGCCGTCGATTCGGCTACCGAAGAGGATCCATCGTTGGATCTCTTCGATTTGATCGTCGGTGAGAGGATCGGCGTCGAGGGGCATGCGCAAGACCGGGTCGTGAGAGATGAGTCGAGCGTAGAGTTCACCGAGATCGTCGGTGGGTTTATCGCTGGGTTGTCGATCGGATGGTTGGTCTGTTGGTCGATCGAGTGGCAGACGGATACTTGGGTGTTTCGTATCACCAGGAATGAAGAGTTGAGCTGGAGTATCCATCGCATAGCCACCTTCGCGGTTTTCGCTGTTGTGGCAGCCCAAGCACTTATCGACGAGGATTGGAGCGATGCGGCTGAGTCGAGGCAGGAGTGAGTCAGGGGGATCGACGAAGAGCGTTTGATCGGAGGTCGCCGCGAGATCGGAGTTGAACTCCGAAGGTTTCTCGGCGGGATGCAACCTTTCGGTGGAATGCAACTTCTCGGCGGCCTGTGACATCACCGATGGCTGAAGTTGGGCGAAGAGGCTCGAAGTGGAAAAGAGGAGTAATGTGCAAGCTAAGGCTACGCGCGAGCAGAGCGGAACGTACTTGGTAGTGGGACGAACAAGGACGTTTTGCATAGTCTGGGATCAAGTAGTCGTAGTAAGCGACTACACCGACGTGGTTCGCAGGATCGGTGCAGCCAGTCGTTCGACACGTCCATCCTTGAGCCGTACGATCGAGTCACATTGCTGAGCGATGGACTCATCGTGAGTCACCATAACAATCGTCAAGCCATGTTCACGATTCAGTACGCGCAGCAACTGTAGTATAGTCCGTCCCGTTTCTTGATCCAAGTTCCCGGTGGGTTCATCGGCGAGGAGTAGAGACGGGTTGGTGACCAATGCGCGAGCGATAGCGGTACGTTGCATTTCACCGCCGGAGAGTTCGCGTGGTCGGTGTTTCATTCGATGCGAGAGACCGACGAGTTCGATAAGGTGTTTTGCGCGTTCGACGATTTGTCGGCGGTTTCTCCAGTAGGAAAGTATGCCGTTGCCGATCATGGCTGGGGCGAGGACATTTTCCAGGAGGGTCAGTTCGGGGAGGAGGTGGTAGAACTGAAAGATCATGCCGAGTTGGTTGTTTCGGAATTGGTCCCGTTGTCGGCTTGGTAGGCAGTCGATCCGTTGACCGTCGAAAGCGATTTCACCTTCGTCTGGTCGGTCGAGTGTTCCGAGCAGGTGCAGCAGGGTGCTTTTTCCTGATCCGCTTTGTCCGATGATCGCGGTAACTTTTCCGCGTTCGGCGGAGAAGTCGACCCCTTTGAGGACTGGAACGCTGGATTGGTGTTTTCGGTAAGCTTTAGCTAGACCGGTAGCAGTCAGCATCGGGTTCGCAACGCTAGGCAGACCAGAGTGAGTGGTACGGCGTTGTTCCGATTCTTCTGGATGAACAACGCGGTAGGGTACCGTCGGCTTGGTATCTAGCATGTGGGGAGCTGGGATCGGAGGGTGGCGAAGGGAGTCGGAGTTATTCATAGCGGAGAGCCTCGACTGGGTGCATGCGGGCCGCACGGATACTTGGCAGAACGCTTGCTAGGACAGCGATCAAGATCGCACCGAGGGTAACCCAGCAGAGCATGAAGGGGTGGATGATGGTGGGGATGGTATCGAAGTAATAGACTGTGGGGTCGAAGACTTCGCGTCCAGTGATCCATTCGACGACGCGAGCGATGTCGTTGATTTTCCAGACGAACAGTAAGCCGCACAGCAGACCGACTCCTGCGCCAACGGTACCGAGCAAGACACCGTAGCCTAGGAAGATCGTTGCAATACCGGTGCCTGTTGCGCCGAGGGATTTAAGAATTCCGATATCCCTGGTTTTCTCGACGACGATCATGAAGAAGGTAGCGAGGATACCGAAGCCGGCTACAGCGATGATCATAAACAGAAGGATGTTAAGGATCGTCGTTTCGAGTTGAACGGCTGCAAGCAATGGACCTTGGGTCTCTTGCCATGAACGGACTTCTACGAATTCATGCGTAGGTGGGAATTCATCGCGGAGAGCATCGCGAGCGGTGTTCAGATCCACTCCGGGTTTGAGTTTGATTTGGATCGAAGTCACTGCACCGATTCCGCTTCGCGGATCGATCATCCCACGGGAGTGTTGTAGTTTCTCGATAGGGACGAAGGCAAAGGTCGAGTCGTATTCACTCATTTTGCTTTCGTAGAAATCGACGACAGTGAAAGTCTCATCGATTCCGCGAGGAGGGGTTCCAGCGTTGGGAAAGGTGACTTGGACGTCATCGCCTGGTCGGAGGAAAAAGAAGTCTTGGACGGTTCCATCCGGTTCTCGGCCTCGGATGCTGCCAAGACTGATTCCGAGGACGATCCCGGTACGTTGTTCTTTTTCTGGATCGAATTGGTTTACTTGCTGGGCTTTATTCGGGATAACGATTCCGGGGCCGGCCATTAGGGAAGCGACGGAGGAGTCGGTTTGGGGCGTGGCGTCTGCCTGTGTAGATGGTTCAAGCGGAGTAGATGGGTCTGTTGAATCTGCGTTCGTGGATTGGTTTTCGGCTACGTCGGTGTTGCCGTCGGTGTTGCTTTGAAGTTGTTCGCGTTGGATTTGTTGTTGCAAAGCTTCGTAGCGACTTTTCTCGGCTGCTTGTTCTTCTTCGGCCGTCCTGCCATCTCGAACGCGGTCGTTGACGAGTTTTCGGTAGCGAGCGATGGGTCGACGATATTCCCAGCCGGCGGGTTGCATACGTTCGCGGTCTGGGGCGTAACCACCTTCTTTGAGAATGAAGTCAAGTTGGTCGCGATTTTCAGGGTGGAGTAGATATTTGCTGAAATCGCTGACGCTTGCGTAGGTCTTTTGATCGATGCCGATCAGATTGATTTGTTGAGTGTGGCTGTTGCCGTTGTGTTGGAAGGTCATCATGGCCGGTAGAGTCACGACGGTGGTGACGCCGGCGACGGAGTCACCCAAGCGGTTTCGGATTCGTTCTTCGTACCAGTTTGGTTGGGCGATGCCTGTGTTGGAACGAGTTTCCAGGACGATATCGCTGAGGATACCGTGCATCCGGTCTTTCATTTGCGTTGTGAAACCATCCATGACGCTATTGACCACGATGAGGGTCGCGACGCCAAGGGTGACAGAGACGATAGAAGCCAAAGCGATCCATCGGGTTCTGAGGTAACGCAAGCATAACAGCAGTTTGTACATCCACAGGCTCCATGGGAACGGGAGGGGGCCAGATTACTCTGGTCAGTTTTCACTGGTTAGATTTCATTGGCCGGGTGTTGCGAACTGCCAGCCGTAGCGGGCGTTGGTTCGTGGTCGACCGGTTCGCGATCGACCTGTTCGCGAGCGGGAGTGTAGCAAGTTCGCTGGTTCCGATTCCATAGCACTCCACGGGTTCATTTAAACTGCACGGCGTCATTTAAACTCCACGGGGTCATTTAAGGAGAGTTCGTTGTGGAAAAGTCTCGATGCGATTCCGTCTTGTCGTCGACCTGCAAATTGGCTACATAGCGAGGGTAGTTCCGGATTCTACGCTTGTCGGTAGAAGTGCGATTTTGTAGTGCTGTCGAAGCAATGCAAGATTTGCAATGCGGAATGCTTTTGTTGACTCGGTACCCCCAAATCAGGCAACTGTGAACCAATCAAGGAAACGGCCCCTGAGAACTTTCAAGAGCTTTCGGGGGATGATAACTCGGATCGCCGTGGTGTTGCTTGCACTCCGATGGTTCATTTGCGTCGGTGCATTCGCGCAGGGGCTTACTCCGTTACCGACTTTGCCACCAAATCCTTGGGCGAAACCGCCGGGCGGGGTGCCGGCGGCGAATCAAGGTGATTCTTCGGGAGCAGGGCAGCGGCGCAGCAGCATCAAAGCGATGTTAGCGAATCGGCAAAATGGAGTGGTTCAAGGTCCTGGCGAGTCGGGTCAAGTTCCTGCTGGAGATAAGCAGGATGCATCGGGTAGTGAACCACCGGTGCCTGCGAATCAACCTAACTCCGCTAATCCAGCGAGCCCTGCAAATCCAGCTAACCCGGCGAATCCCGATTCAGCCGCGATATCTTCAGAAGCGGTACAAGCGCAGTTACAGCAGTTGCAATCAGCAACGGATCTTGATCCGAACCTGAAGTCTTCGTTGACACTTACGTATGAAGCGACTTTAGCGGAGATCAAGAAGCGATTTGAGGAAGAGAAGGCAATCAAAGAGTACACGGCGGCTTTAGAAGCGGCGACGGTGGCGACGGCGGATGCGAAGAAGCGTAAAGAGAAGCCTGATTTTAAATCACCTTACATAGAGGGGTCGTTAACTTGGTCGAGTCCCGAGTACTTGCAATCGCTTCAGTTACAGATCGGCGCGTTGCTTCAGGGGGCGACAAAGAACAGGACGGACACCGAGACGACGATCGCGGCGCGGGATGT
>JBJONT010000166.1:0-12112 GCA_046051705.1 Planctomycetota bacterium
AAGCGCGATCGACGGCGGATTCGACTGTGAAAAAGGAGCCGCCATCGGAAAAGCTATCTGGGGTGACGTTCAGGATGCCCATGATGCAAGGGCGTTTACCAAAATCAAGTTGCCGGGTTCGTAAACTCCATGACTTTACTGGCTGAAGCGTAGGGATACCTTGATGGGCTGAAGGTATTGGCATCACGTTGTTCCTATGCGTTGAAAGTCAATGGTTGGAGAACTGAGCAGTGGTGAATTTAGCGGCGGTGAGCAGCGAGGAATTTGAGTTGTTGGTATATGGTCTCAAGGATTGGGGCGGGGATCCCCTTGCGTTTAGCGGCTCGCAATGCGTTGCCGTGGATGGCCTCTACTTCGATGGCTCGTCCGTGAATGAAATCCAATCGCATGCTGCTGTCGTATGGAACCATGTCATCGGTATGATCGATCACCCAGTCGACATAACTTGGGTCGATCTGCGAGCCGGTTTGGCAAGCGATCGAGCGGACTTCTTCGCTAATTCTGCGGGCTAAGAGGCGAGAGTTGGGGTCTTTCATGATCGCATCTGTACTGGCGTTCAGGATAACCGACAGACCATTGAAGGGAATGTTCCACATGAGTTTCTTCCACTTGGTCGTCGGAAGATCGTCGGTCAGATGGCATTCGATGCTGGCCAGATTCATGTCGTGATGAATCTGCGAGAGGATTTTTTGATCTGGCCCAATCGCATTGGAATCCGCTCCACGATACGTACCGAAAACGATCCTACCGTAGTCCAGATGTCGGATATGGCCTGGGCCAACTTTATTCGAGCAGAGAAAACAGCAGCCACCAGCGATTCGCTCGGGACCAAAAACCTCTGCTGTAGCTTGTTCGACGTTCAATCCGTTTTGCAGCACCAGCGCGATGGTCTTTGAGTTGATCCAAGGCTTGAGCAGTCTCGGCAATTCATGGTTCTGGGTGCTCTTTAGTCCAAGGATCACCACATCGAGCGGGGGCATCCGATCGACGGAGTCGTACGCGTGGACGCATGGAAGGCGAAAGTCACCGTTTTTGCTTTCGACCTTCAATCCGTGTTCTTTGACATGATGAAAGTCGGAATGGAAGAGAAAGTGAACATCGAGCCCGGCTTTGGCCATCAAGCCGCCGTAGTATCCTCCTAGTGCTCCGGATCCGATGATGCCGTAGCGCAAGGGTTGTAAGGTAGAGGCTGTCCCGTTCGATTCAAGGCTGCTTGAACTCATCGCAAAACTATCCTGATCCGATCCATTGAAAAACCGATGTTGCCCGCTGGCCGCGTATTTACAGACCCGCCGTTTCTCGCTCTTTTGAGCTTACGACGGATTGTACCCTTGAGTGTACCATGACCTCCTGAAATCGATAAGCATGCAGTTGTAATCGCAGGATGCTAATAAGGAATCCATGATTCCCAGGAGGGTTTGCCAAGCGCCAAGCCGAACGATCAAGACGATTTGGCGAGCCACCATCGGTCGGGAGTTATCAGTCGCAATATAAGCCCAAGCCCGAGCGAAATGATTAGAAGCTGCAAGCCGATTGCTAGGGTCATGAGAAATCCCATCACGAATCCGGTCAGGGTTGGTGCCCCATCAACAGCTATCAGCCCTAGGCTTGCGAGGAATTGCAAGCTGATGAGTCCCATCAGCAGATGCAGTGCAGGGATGATTTGAGAGACACCGACAAAAATCGATCCGCGAAGGGTAAAGAGCATCAGCAGAGGAAAGTAGTTGCACGCAACATAGCCGGCAAGAAGAATCATTGCGATGGCGGCTAGCACGCCAATTTTGGCGTTGGAGTCGGTTAAACTCCAACCGATGAGGACGGGAACAATAAGATTGAACAACAATGCCGCAGTCCATTCGAGCCCCATAACAAGTGGGCTTGCTACCACACGTTGTGGAGTTGATTGAAAATCATCACCGGGGTTAGGGGGAGCGTATGGATTGTCTTCCATGTTTAGGTTACCCGACGGAATCGGTCGATCAAAACTGCTCCAAGGATAATAGCACCGAAGACAACTTTTTGAGCGTAGCTGTCTATTTGCATTAGATTCATACCGTTCTCTATGACAGCGATAATCAATGCACCGATTAGGGTACCGAAAATAGTACCGTAGCCACCACGCAGGGAAGTTCCGCCGACGACAACAGCCGCGATTACGTGCAGTTCGTACATCGCTCCGTATTTCGCTTCGGCAGACCCAAGTCGGCTTGCCATGATCACACCTCCGAGACCTGCAAGCATCCCTGAAAGGGTATAAGTGATCAGCAGGATCTTCGGTACGCGGACCCCGCAAAGTCTTGCGGCGACTTCGTTCCCCCCGATCGCGTAAACGCTTCGACCAAAAGTGGTGTACTTCATTACCCAATGGGCTATAGCGAAGATGGCAAGCATCAACCAGACTGCCACCGGAATACCTAACCAAGTGCCACGGCCTAGCCAGACGAATTCGGTGGGTACGCGATCGATCGATTGACCTTGGGAGATCATAAACGCACCACCGCTTGCCATCATCATCATGGCGAGTGTGGCGATAAATGGAGGGATGCCAAACGCCACGATGAAGACGCCGTTTGCCAAACCGCAAAGACCACATAGAGCGATTCCGAGAAGACCGGCGGTGCTGATCCCCAAGCTTGTTGCATCGATTCCTCCAAAGTAGTCTCGAATGATGCTTGTGGTTACCACAGCCGACAGAGCGATCAAGCTGCCGACGGACAAATCGATGCCGCCGGTGAGAATCACCAGAGTCATTCCCACGGCAAGAACAGCGATCTCAACGATACGATTGACGATGTTGATGAGGTTTTGAGTTTTGAGGAAGTTCGGCCAACGCGATCCACCCACGACAGTGAGCTTCAATTCTTTATCTGGAAACTTCGCATCAATACCTTCGAACAGCACCCATTTGCTCGCATCGGGCGCAAGGATTAATTCCAGCGATTGTGATTTATCCTCTTGGATTCGTTTGCGGATTTCTTGCGGTGTTCCAGTCCAAATGCGATCCCACTCATTCGACACACCCCTGGACTTCCAACGATCGGCGAATTCACTTGCAAAAAAGTTATCCTCATTGCTACCGCTTGCAACCACCACCGTTCCCCATTGAGTCGGAGCCCCGTCGCCCCACAACTGCTGCAAAGCTTCCCTCGGTGTGGGTTGCTGCATACGGATCGTCATCATGGAGAAGAATACGCAGAGTCCGAGCAGAACCCAGACCATAGAATAGGTAGCAAGGATTCTTAAGAGTGGAAGCAAGGAATTCCAACCTCGCATGAGCAGTACCTTCTAGCTAAACAAAACCGACGAAACCAGCAAAATTGCGATTCGACTTCCAAACTCAATGTGTGCGGGCCGCTTCGCTGGTCGGATTGTAACCGATGCGAAGCTTTGCCGGTTGGTTCTGCGGTGTTTCTGAGGTATAACCAAGCGTTGCTGCGAGCTCTCCAAGATTCCCGCCTCCGCATTTACCCCCCCTGCCTTTTGTCGCTATGCATACCGTTTTATCTGTCTCACTCATGCGGTTCCGACTACCGATTTTTGTATTGCCGTTTTGGATTGCCGCCGTGGCTTTATCCGTGGCATTTTCTGGGGCCTTATCCGTGGCTTTGCATGCCGAGGAGCCGCTGTCCTTCAATAGGGATATTCGGCCTATTCTCTCCGAGCATTGTTTTCAGTGTCATGGGCCAGATGCGCAGCAACAGCAAGGTGGGTTGCGAATCGACAAGCGTGAGGCGGCTCTTGAACCGGCTGATTCGGGAAAAATTGCGATCGTACCGAATGATCCCACGACTAGTGAACTGATCGCTCGGATCACAACGACCGACGCAGATCTTCAGATGCCCCCTCCTTCGACCGGCAAGCCCTTGAGCGACGCTCAAGTAAAACGTTTGCGGCAATGGATCGAGCAGGGGGCGAAGTACGAAGGGCACTGGGCTTT
Source organism: Planctomycetota bacterium (assembly GCA_046051705.1). Taxonomy (GTDB): domain Bacteria; phylum Planctomycetota; class Planctomycetia; order Pirellulales; family Pirellulaceae; genus JBKCUI01. Next base: position 3,938 of record JBJONT010000166.1, read on the forward strand.
TTTGCCTCCAAGCAGATCGACAGTCCCCTTGGTTGAATTAGAACAGAAGTATCCAAATCCGATCGATCGCTTCTTATTGGCGAAGCTTCAGGCGCAACGGTTAGATTTTTCTTCGCGAGCCACTAAAGAGACGTTGTTGCGTCGCGTAACGCTTGATCTGACGGGGCTACCCCCTACCCTCGAAGAGTTAGATGACTTCCTGGCAGATTCGTCAGAGGATGCGTACGAAAAAGTGGTGGACCGATTGCTTGATTCACCGCACTACGGTGAACAGATGGCGCTTCCATGGCTCGACCTCGCACGCTATGCAGATAGCAATGGCTTTCAAATCGATTCTTCGCGCCAGCAATGGCCTTGGCGTGACTGGGTGATCGATGCTTTTAATAAGAACATGCCATTCGATCAATTCACTATCGAGCAGATTGCGGGGGATATGCTTGAGAACGCAACGCTGGATCAGAAAGTTGCCAGCGGATTTCAACGCAATCATCGTCTTAATGGTGAAGGGGGGATCATTGCCGAAGAGTGGCGTGTGGAGACTGTAATCGATCGCCTTGAGACTACTGGTTTGACCTGGATGGCTCTTACTTTTAACTGTTGTCGATGCCACGATCACAAGTATGACCCGATTTCTCAGCGAGAGTTTTATTCGCTCTTTGCGTACTTTAATAACGTAGCCGAAAGTGGGACATTGCAAGGGGAATCGAGAAATACCGAACCGGTAATTTCGGTACCCACGGCCGAGCATCGCGAGCAACTAAAAGCCTTGGAAGCAGAGCTTCAAGCATCGGTCAACGGGTTAGAAATTGCGAATGCAAAGATCGCTGAAGAGATGGTCCCTTGGGAAGCTGAGTTGACTAAAACACTCGCGGCCGATCAGCCAACATGGAGGACCCTCTCTGCGACAGCGGTTACCGCTCAAAGTGGCGCGACGCTTACTCGTCAAGCAGACGGTAGTTATTTGGCCAGTGGTCCCAACCCCAACCATGACATTTATGAGATAACTTCGCCGGTTGCTCCTGGGCCACTGACAGGGATTCTTTTGGAATGCTTTCCTGATGCGAGTCTTCCACAGCAAAGTCTTGGCCGTTACCCGAACGGCAACTTTGTGTTGACCCGCATTGAGATCGAAGTAACTCAAGGTGCTGATACCAAGCCTTTAATCGGTAAGGTTGCGAGTGTAGAAGCGGATTATTCGCAGAAGGGTTGGGAAATCGGTAACACGATCGGCGGAGATTCAGGCAAGGGGTGGGCTGTGGATGGGCCGACGCGCAAGGAGATCTGCCATGCGATGTTTCTGCTCGATACCCCGATTGAAATTGCCGCCGATTCGCAACTGAAGATACGTCTGGTGCAGCAAACTCTTGGGCAGCATAACATAGGTCGATTCCGGTTAGCCTCGACGTCGCTGCCTAAAGGTTCGGTTGCGATCAGCGGTTCCCAAATCCCAGACTCATTGAAGAACTTGTTGGCGATTCGTGCCGAGGATCGCACTGAGGGGCAACGCAAAGAGCTCGAAGAGTATTATCGGAAAAATGGTAATGGCCCCTATCATGTGGCTTTCAAGAAAATCGGAGATGTCCGCAAACGCACCGCTGAGGTGCAAGCGAAGATGCCGACCGTGATGGTCATGCAAGAGATCGATAAACCGCGCGATGCGTTTGTGCTGATTCGAGGTGAATACGACAAGCGTGGTGATAAGGTAGAAGCAGCCCTGCCCAAAGTACTACCACCGATGCGTGAGTCAGAGCCGAACAATCGATTGGGGTTAGCACGATGGATTGCAGATCGAAATAACCCCCTGACAGCACGCGTTTGGGTTAACCGAATGTGGGAGAAATTCATGGGGACGGGGTTGGTGAAAACCACCGAGAACTTCGGTTCGCAATCGGAATGGCCTAGCCATCCGGAACTGCTCGATTGGTTGGCATTGGAATTCATGGACCCGACTTGGACGCTGCGAGTCGGTCAGGAACCTGCTCATGGTTGGGATATGAAAGCTCTTCAGAAGACAATCGTGATGAGCTTCGCTTACCAACAAAGCGCTAGCCTGGCTGGCAAAGAGCGACTTGTGGAACTTGATCCTGACAACAGGTGGTTGGGGAGAGGACCGCGATTCAGGCTTTCCGGAGAATTGCTTCGCGATCAAGCGTTGCAGCTCAGCGGTTTGTTAACGGAAAAAGTTGGCGGGCCGAGTGTTCGTCCCTACATGCCCGATGGAGTGTGGGATGAGACAAGTGTCTATGGTGACCTTCGCAATTACCGGCATGATCAGGATACCAATTTGTATCGGCGAAGCCTTTACACGGTTTGGAAACGTACGGCAGCTCCGCCGACGATGCTCTTGTTCGATGCTCCTAATCGCGAGATTTGCACGGTCAAGCGTTCCCGAACCAATACGCCGTTGCAAGCGTTATCTTTGCTGAACGAAGTCACCTTCGTTGAGGCGGCCAGGAAGCTGGGGCAACGCATGCTTACCCACCCAACGGAATCTCCCGAAGAGAAACTTCGTTTCGGATTCCGTTTAGCGACTTCGAGAAACCCAAGCGATCGAGAGCTGCGAGTTTTGCTGGATAGTTGGAAGGAGGATGTTGCTTATTACAGCGAGCATCCAGAGCAAGCAGAGGAGTTGCGCAAGTTTGGTGAGTCGAAGTCGGAGAACTTCAATCCAGCACAGCTTGCGGCATTCACGTTAGCCGGGAATGTTTTGCTCAATCTCGATGAAGTCATCACGAGGGAGTAGGTTGCTGATCGTTGCGAAAGTTACGATCGTTGCGAGCGGACGGGATGAGAGTGGAGAGTGGAGAGTGGAGAGCGGGCACTGAGCACTGAGCACTGAGCACTGAGCACTGAGCACTGAGCACTGAGCACTGAGCACTGAGCACTGAGCACTGAGCACTGAGCACTGAGCACTGAGCACTAAACCAAGCGAAGGTTACAGGTGCGATGTGATGCGACTTACAAATAGGATTGGATAAGCGATGAAATCTTCTGACGAGCAAATGCGTATTACTTCGGCGTTCCGCGCGGTCAACCGCCAAACCTTTTTGCGATCAGCGGCTGCAAGTCTGGGGGTGGGAGCATTAGCTGGCTTGGATTCGCGGATTGGTCGTGCGCAAGAGTCGGGAAACAAACCGGCCCAGGAGGGGAGTGCAGGGGTGCAAGGTGCTCCTGCGGCGAAAGCCAAGCGAATCATTTATTTGTTTCAGTCCGGTGCCCCTTCGCAGATGGATTTGTTTGATTGGAAGCCCGAGTTGGCGCAGAGGCGAGGGGAGAACTTGCCTGATTCGATTCGGCAAGGGCAACGATTGACCACGATGACTTCTGGGCAATCGACATTTCCAGTCGCTCCTACCGCATTTCGATTCGATCAGCATGGCAAGTCCGGGATGTGGTTCAGCGAAATTATGCCGCATATGGCATCATTAGCCGATGATTGGTGTCAAATTCGCTCGATGCATACCGAGGCGATCAATCATGATCCGGCGATCACTTTCTGTCAGACCGGCTCTCAGCTTGCTGGCCGGCCGAGTATCGGGTCGTGGCTTAGCTATGGACTTGGGAGCGAGAATCAAGACTTACCTGCGTACGTGGTGTTAACCTCTTTTGGAACCGGTAGGCCAGATGATCAACCATTGTACGATCGGTTATGGGGTGCGGGTTTCTTGCCATCGAAGCACCAGGGGGTGAAGTTCCGCAATCGCGGTGATGCTGTGTTGTATTTATCGAATCCAAAGGGGATCGATGCACAGCGGCGTCGCATGACGCTTGATCGAATCAGCGAGCTGAACGCTCAGCATCACGAGCAGCTAGTCGATCCAGAGATTCAGACACGGATCAGTCAGTATGAGATGGCATTTCGTATGCAGACGAGCGTTCCAGAATTGCTTGATGTCTCCGACGAACCCCAGCATGTACTCGATATGTATGGTCCCGACGTGAAGAAGCCCGGCTCGTATGCAGCGAACTGTTTGTTAGCTCGCAGGCTTGCCGAGCGCGATGTGCGATTCGTTCAACTTTTCCATATGGGTTGGGATTTGCACGGCAATCTGCCCAACGCGATCAAGCTTCAGTGCCGCGATACCGATCAGCCGACAAAAGCGTTGATCGAAGATCTCAAGCAACGAGGTTTGTTCGACGATACGTTGATCGTGTGGGGTGGGGAGTTCGGTCGAACGGTTTATTCGCAGGGGGCGTTGACTGCGGAGAATTACGGTCGCGATCATCATCCTAGGTGTTTCACAACGTTGCTCACCGGTGCTGGAATACGTGGTGGATACGTGCATGGAGAGACCGATGATTACTGCTACAACATCACGCGTGATCCGGTTCATGTGCATGATTTAAACGCGACGATTTTGCATCTATTGGGGATCGATCATACGCGGCTTACTTACCGCTTCCAAGGTCGAGATTTCCGACTGACCGACATTCACGGGAACTTGATCAAACCGATTCTTGCGTAACGCTCAAGTTGTTTCCTCTCCCAACTTCCTTTGCCAAATAGCATTCCCGGGGACGATGGTCCTCGGGTCGGAGTAAAAACCATGAAATTAGCCGCAGGTGTGACCGTTATTTCGAACGGACAAGTTGTCGATGGGACCGGTAAGCCGGCGATGCAAGATAGTGTGGTGGTGATCAAGGATGGCAAGATTTCGTATGTTGGCCCAGCGGCCGGTCAACCCGTAGTACCTCCCGATGCAGTTCGAATCGATGCGAAGGGTGGGACGATCTTGCCCGGGTTGGTGGAAGCTCATTTCCACGCAACGTACTTCAATATCGCAGCGCTCGAAGATCTCGATATCAAGTATCCCGTTGAGTATGTGTCGTTGCTGACGAGCGTCAACGCGCGACTTGCTCTCGAGTGCGGCTATACGGCTGCAAGGTCCGGTGGGTGTCTATTCAATATCGATGTGTGGTTGAAGAAAGCCATCGAAGAAGACTTGGTGCCAGGGCCGAGGTTATCGGCGAGTGGCAGAGAGATCTGCTCGGCGGGTGGGCTAATGGATTGGAATCCTGAATTTCGCAAGATTGGGATGGAGGGACTCGTCTTTATCATTAACGGCGTAGATGACGCGAGGAAAGCGGTGCGGGCGTTGGTCAAAGATGGAGTCGAGTGGGTGAAAACCTACCCGACCGGAGATGCAGCTTCCCCCGATGCGAACGACCACCATACGCTTTGTATGACTTTCGAGGAGATGCATGCGGTGGTTGCTACAGCGCATAATCACAAGCTGAAAGTGACCGGTCATTGTCGAGCTACCGAGGGGATCAAGAATGCACTGCGTGCTGGATACGATTGCATCGAGCATGGGACGTTCATGGATAACGAAGCCCTCGACTTGATGCTCGAACGCGATGTGCCTTGTGTCCCTGCGTTGTATTTCGAAAAAGCGAGCGTGGAGCTTGGGCCTGAATTCGGACTGCCGCAGTGTGTGATCGATGGGCACCAAGAGACGCTCGATGGTGGGATTGAAAGCGCGCTGAAGATACTTCGGGCCGGTGGACGGTTGGGGATGGGTGGCGATTACGGCTTTGGGTGGAATCCGCATGGAGACTATGCGAAAGAGCTTACGTTCTTCGTCAAGGAAGTCGGGTTTACTCCATTGGAGGTCATCATGTGTGCGACGAAAACCGGAGCGCAAATCATGGGACGAGAAAGTGAATTTGGAACGTTGGAAGTCGGGAAGCTAGGGGATGTCCTAGTGGTTGATGGGGATGTGTTGAAGGACATTTCGATCCTTGAAGATCGCAAACGCTTTGTCGCTGTCTTGCAGGGGGGAGCGATCAAAGCGGGGCAATTGGCCAAGCCGTTTCCGACGGTCATCAAGGATGAGAGAATGCGGTAGGAAAGTACGGTATGTGTGCGGTGTGAGCACGGATTGAATACCGAGCAAACACCGAGCGAATGCGAGGACGATTTCAAGGTCGAGTTCTATGACGAATGCAATGATCAATGGGTTCGAGGAACGATGGTTGTTCGTGGAGAACAAACGGAAGTTGCGCATCGGTTTAAGGCAGGCCGGAGAGCAAGTGCTGTTCTTGATGCATGGTGTTACCCGTTGTTGGAGAGATTGGGAACCGATCATACCGTTCCTGGATCCAGCTTGGACTATCTTTGCGCTCGACCATCGCGGTCATGGCGAATCGGATCGCGCGGATTCGTATTTCGTTCGGGACTACACCAAAGACCTCGTCGAAGTGCTCAATCAAATCGTCGACACCAAAGTGGTCCTTGTCGGGCACTCCCTCGGTGCGATGGTGGCGGCTTATGGGGCTGGCGAAGTACCTGAAAGGGTGAAGGGGGTGGTAATGGAAGACCCACCTTTTCTAACTATGGGGCAAGGTATTGCCGGATCGACTTGGCAAGCGTTGTTTCAAGGGATGCATCAAGTCGCACAAACGGTCGAAGAGAGTCGATCGGGTAGTGAGGGGGACGGTGAGGGGAGCGGTACGGTGATGGGGATTGATCAGATCGCTCGCTTGCTCGGCGAAGTCGTGATTCGCGAGTCCGAGGCTGGTACTGTCCGTTTAAGAGACGTTCGGAACCGAGAGGCATTGCTTTGGGGGGCGAGTTGTTTGCAGCATGTCGACCCGGCCGTCTTTGAAACGTTGGTAAGTGGGCAGTGGCTCGATGGGTACAACCCAAAGGAAGTGGCGAGCAAGCTTGGGGTGCCATCCGTTTTGTTGCAAGCGGATTTTGCAGCGGGTGGGGCGTTGAGCGACGAGGAAGCGAGGCTTTTCTCGCAGGGGGCTGCGCAGTGCGAGTGGAAGCGATTTCCGGGGAAGAACCATCAGTTGCACGGCACGATTCCCGGCGAGATTGCGGCGGAAATCAATCGATTCCTGGCATAGTGCGAGTCGCAAACCGAAGAGTCCCGCCTTGTTTCGTACGCACAACGGGGCGAAAGTGAAGGGTTTGTCATTGAAATTCCGGTTGGATTTCTCTCGATCTTAACGGAAATCCGGTCTGCTTTTAGCTATCATTTAGTTTCCTCTATGAGACCGACTTCCCGCTTGAACGACTTTTGCAGCTTGGAAAACCAAGCGGCAGAGTATTGGGCGTGGAGGGTAAACAACATGATGAAGGCGACGAAGCGTGCGACTATGAAGATTAAGAATGCCGTTATTGTTTTGGCGGCGATGGTATTGAGCTTTGCGACTGGAAACGCGAAAGCGGATTTGGTTGCTGGATGGGATTTTCAAACGACGGCCAATGGTGGGACGGCAGTGGTAGCCGCTCCGAACACGCCGAACTTGTACGTGGCGAACTTCGGCACCGCGACGATGTATCTCAACGGGCAAGAAGGCTCGAGCAACTGGGTGGCTTCGGCAGCTAGTGCGACGAACGAGTTGAACGCGTTCGGCGGTTCGCTAGTCAATGCAGGTCCTGGTTTCTCGAACACAACGTCTGGTCCATGTTCGCTAGCTTTGTTGAACAGTTCTGCGAATGGAAAGTCGGCTGTGTTTAAATTTTCGATGGGCGGGTTCAAGGATTTGGTGGTCAGTTACGCAACCCAGAAAACAGGTACAGGTTTTTCTTCCCAGACTTGGGCATTTAGCACCGATGCGACCAATTGGACTGAGACGCAGGTGCTCAGCAATTTACCATCGGCCTTTGGAGCGCAAACGCTCAATACAATCACTGGACTTGACGGTGCAGCAACCGCTTACCTTAGGTTGACGGTCGCCGGTGCTTCGAGTGCGTCAGGCAACAATCGTCTCGATAACATTCAGTTTAATGCGACGGCGGTTCCTGAGCCGACATCGATGATGTTGTTGGGTTGTGCTGCTGTGGGTGGCTGGGGCGTTCGCCGACTGCGTCGCCGGTAGATAGTCGGACAAGTCAGACAGGTCAGACAGGTCAGACAGGTCGGACAGGTCGGTAGTTAGGATCGAGACAAACCCATCCCGTAGCATGGGACTCCGTCCCGTGCCGCGGTCAGGGCAGCCATTGCGCGGTCACCACCCTCATCCCCCGGCCCCTTCTCCCGCCAGCGGGAGAAGAGGAGTCGCGCTTGAGAGTGGAGTCAGACAGGTCAGACAAGTCAGACAAGTCAGACAAGTCAGACAGGTCGGACAAGTCAGACAAGTCGGACAAGTCAGACAAGTCAGACAGGTCAGACAAGTCAGACAAGTCAGACAAGTCAGACAAGTCAGACAAGTCAGACTTTT
>JBJONT010000167.1:0-11300 GCA_046051705.1 Planctomycetota bacterium
GGTGCCGTGAGCTTCCAGCTCAGTGAGTATCTCTTAGTCCCTTGGGAATCTATTTCGAACCCTAACTCCGGGATCCGCATCAGGGTGCTCGATAAAAACATCCTCGAAAACACCTATAACCGAACTTGGAAGGGATTCTACGACCCTCAAGGCATTCCTACCCTTGCTGGACATATGGCATATTTTGGCTTGCTGTTCTGGATCGTTCGATGGTGGCGTCAATCGGATATCTTGAGAAAAAAGAAGTTTTCATACTGGATCATTTGCTGGAGTATGATCGCTGCTGGATTGGTGCAATTGCTATTCTATTTTCCATCTCCGTGGACTTACTGGTTTGCGGGAATTACTTCCCTTGCTGTTCAAGTCGCTTCACCTTGGATCGACCCGAACAACCCCACTTATCACCGCCGGATGCAGGATGCATAGTATCTACTCCATGGAGTCAGGCATATGAACACAGAAAACAACTCAAATACAAAGCCCAAGTATTCGATTCGAATTGGACGGTATTCCGCCCGATGGAAAGAGACTCTCACGCAATCTAGGTTGCTCGCAAGTTTTGTGGTCATGATGTTTGTGGTCATCGCATGCCATAACGCGGGTTCTGCGGCGAATCAAGAATCGGATGCAGTTAACCCAACATATAATTCAGCAAGACAATCCTTGGAATGGATGACGAAGTCGCTGATGCGTGTTGCAGAGAAACTCGACGAAGTCTCCTCGACGCTCGATCCCAAGGCAACCGAAGAGCAGATATCACGCGATGTGAAACAAGCGATGCGTGAGGCTTTTGCAGAGTTTTCATCGTGGCCAGGTGGACCCACGGAATCTTCTGCTTCGAACAACGTATCGAAAAATCTCCCATTTCTCGGAGCGGGTAAATCAGCCAATCCTTCTGATAAAAGTACAAGCAAGGGTGAAGTTGCTTCTGACGAAGAGATCAAAGGACTCGAACAAAACAATTCAAATCCATCAAGTTCGAACAAGAAGACTTCACGAGTACCTCCCACTAGCGCGATCACTAAGCCAGCTATTCAGGGAGATGCAAATCGTCCTTCAAACAAACTGGACAGCCCCATATGGGATGCGAACGCTCCCGCTTGGGTTCGCGATAACGTCATAGACGAAGAGTACTTGCGAATCGCGATAGAGAGCTCCGTGGAATCCTCGCTTGAAGAATGCAGATCTGCGATGGATCAGCAAGCTCGCCAACAAGTCTTAAAGCTGCTCGACAACCATGTGCTTCACTATTCCGCTGCAAGCGAAATATCTGAGCTTACGGATGAATTCATCAAAGCGGAAATTCTCAAGGCTGAGACGGAGTACGATCTCGTATTCGATCGCCCAAGCGGTACCTATCATCAACTTTGGAAACTAGTCAGTATTGGCCCGGACGCAATGCACAAGATACGGCGATGGGATCGTGAGACGGCTACGCGAAATCGAGTTACTCAATCGGTTACTGTTACATTCGCTTCGATTGGCGCGCTGGCATTTGCATCAGGGATCAGCGGCATGATTGCAAAGCGTCAGACGAACAAAAAACGGGATGGATCGCTATGAACCTACCCGATATCGAGCAGCATCTAATCGACCGTATCCGACTGGGTGAAACACAAGCTTGGCAAGATTTCATCGATCGTTTCGAAGGACGGCTGTTCTCTTACGTTCACTTGCGCATCATGGACCGAGCCGCGGCCGAAGATATCGTTCAAGAAACTCTCATCGGATTTTTGAATAGTTTGCCGAACTACGATCGCTCGCGACCACTCGAGAGTTATTTGTTCTCAATCGCTGCTTATAAACTGACAGATCACCTGCGGCGTGAAGGTCGAAGATTCGCAGTGCAATTGGTCACACAAGACAATTCGAGCGAAGCATTGCAAAGGATGCCGTCCGGAGGGAGGCAAGCAAGTAGCATCGTCCGTTCCCATGAGCAGAAAGACCGAGAAGAGGAAGCGCTAGTAGCTGCTCTTCGGGAGCAAATCTCGAAATGGCAAGACCGATGTGACTATCAAAAACTCAAGTGCATTGAAATGCTCTTTGTTCTCGGACTCAGTAACAAAGAGGTCTCCCAATCATTGGAGATCAGCGAGCAACAGGTGGCGAACTACAAGTCCGATTTCTTGACGCGAACCAAGTCCTTGATCCATCGTCAAGCTGACCGGGAGCACTTTCCAGAGTTGGACTCGTAGTCAGCTATTCTGAAATGTGATGCCAATCGGCTAGTAAGGCACCTTTGTATTGCGGGTGTCGGGTCGATTACATCGACTTGATCATTGACTCGCGGTCGAAACGAACTTTAGCATTGTTCGCATAGGTGTCGTCTTGATGGCGATAGCCCAATGCACAAGCGACTTTCGTCGTATACGGAGTTGAATCGAGTCCAAGGAGCGAATCGTATTTTCCAGGTTCAATCCCTTCCATCGGGCAAGTGTCGATCCCGAGTAATGCGGCGCTTGTCATCAGTTGCCCCAACGCGATGTAGAGTTGGTGGGCCGCCCAATTTGGAATTTGCGATTCTTGACGTTCGATGAATCCAAGTACAACTTTTCGGTAGCCGGCCAATGATTCGATCGGGAGTGATCGCTCGTTTGCGACATCTTCCAAGAACCGATCGACATAGTCGGTATCCATGGAGCGAAGCCCAGCGAACACCACAAAATGTGAGCAGTCTTTGGGCTGTTGCTGCCCCCAAGAAATCGCCGGTAGTTGGTCTTTGATACTTTGACTGGTGATCACGATAAATCGCCAGGGTTGCAAGCCGAAGCTACTGGGGGTAAGGATCAACGAATCTTCGATAGCGTTCCAATGAGATGGAGGGATCTGACGTTCCGCATCAAATCGTTTCACCGCATAACGCCATCGTAGGGCTTGTAACAATTCCTCGGTTGCAAGTTGTGGAACAGGAATGTTTGAAGGGATAATTTTCGATCGGTTCAAGGTGTGGCTTTCAAATTCGGAAGTTGGGGGTGAAGGGATGCGAATGTTTTAAAAGGACGTTAGACCGCCGAGCAGATGGTGTCGACGGCGGATGCAAGGCTACTTGAATCGGTCATCTCAATGCGTTCGATAGTTGGCATCGACCGAAACCAAATTTCCTGACGACGTACAAACTGCCTCGTATGGATCGTGATCAATTCTTTCATCGACTTGTAATCCAATTCGCCGGCAAGGTACTGCAGAGGTTCTTTGTAGCCAACTGCTTGAGAAGCCGTTCGGCCTAGTGTTCCAAATTTCTTCATTAGCTCTTGGACTTCGTCGATCAATCCAATTTCGAGCATCTGATTGACGCGGTTTTCAACGCGGTGATGCAAGACCGCTCTATCCCAACCCAAGACGAAGGCACGGCTTTGGGGGGGAACGACGAATTTCTCAAATTGCGTTTGCCAATGACTCAAAGGCTTGCCCGTTATTCGGGCCACTTCAAGTGCCCGAGTCATGCGCCGAACATCGTTAGGCATAATTTTTTTTGCCGAAAGTGGATCGACTTGAGCTACGCGCTCGTGCAGTCGTTCCGAGCCAACTTGGGCGACCTCAAGTTCAACCGCTTTACGAAACTCCCAATCCGCCTGAGGACCTTGAAAGAATCCGCAGATCAGGGATTTCAGATACAAAGGCGTCCCGCCGACGAACATCACTCGGTTCCCTCGCCCTTTGATCTCCGAGGCAATGCGATGGGCGTTCGTCAAATACTCCGCAACGCTGTAATCTTCGTCTGGATCCCGAACATCGATCAAGTGATGCGGGATTGCTGTCTGTTCATCGCGCGTTGGTTTAGCTGTACCGATATCCATTCCTCGGTAGACCGCCATCGAATCGACTGAGATGATTTCGGCTCCGATTCGTTCAGCGACGCGGAGAGCTACTTGAGTTTTTCCAGAGGCGGTCGGGCCGGTTAAGTAGAGGACTTGATCCAACGGGGCCAAAATCCAATCGCTGGGGATCCCAGAAGTTTCCATTCTTTTAGATTCTCACTTGCGCGGACAAGGCAAACAATCCGACCGATCAACCGTTATCTTACATGATTGTTTTGAGGGGGTTTCCCCCAGTTTCAACACGGCAAATGGTAGTTACGTGGCAATTGGCGGGAAAATCGACAGTTTGACCTACTGTAGATGACTTGGAATCGACAAACATACAGAAAATGCCTACGATTGCCCGCATTCGGGGGAGGCTAATATCCTCCCTTCCTTCCAAAAAGTCCGCTTAACACCGCAAGCGTAATCACTTGGCTTAGCATTATGGCTTCTGATATTTTCGATCGGCTGATGGAGCAACTGCACCAGAGAGCCCGTGAACTACCCGAGGGGTCTTATACGACCAAACTGATCCGTGGTGGGATTCCGAAGATGGGGAGCAAGATTCTTGAAGAAGCTCTCGAAGTAGTCGAATCGGGTTGGGAGACGGGCGAAGAGGGGCGTGAGCATATGGTGCGTGAAGCATGCGATGTGCTCTACCACTTGTGGGTCCTCTTAGCGACGAAGGAAATTCACGTTGATGATCTGCGAAGAGAACTTCAGCGGCGCGAAGGAACTTCGGGGATCGTAGAGAAGCAAAACAGAGAAGTGAAATCGTAGGTCGGGAGAATCGTCATGAGTTCTGGAAGTGACTTGTTGAGAATCGGCGTACCGAGCAAAGGGCGTTTGAGTGAATTGGCCACCGAGTTGCTATTGCAAGCAGGTTTGCAGTTTCGCCGTCAGGATCGAGCTTTGTTCGCAAGGGTAAACGGTCTTCCGGCCGAGATCACGTTTCTTCGCACCGATGATATCCCTACCCTTTGCGCCGAAGGTGCGATCGATTTGGGAATCACCGGAAGTGACTTGGTCGAAGAAGCACAAGCTGAAGTATTGGTTCGCATGAAGCTTGGAGTAGGCCGTTGCCGTCTGGCGATGTGTGTTCCGTTGCACGGGGATATTCAAGCTCCGGTGGACTTGAAGAACAAACGAATAGCCACAAGTTTTCCGAACACGACCAAGCGGTTTCTAGATAGCCATGGTGCACCAGTGCATTTGGTGCACTTGAACGGTTCTGTAGAAGTTATGATTTCCTTAGGTGTTGCCGATGCGATAGTGGATCTTGTGGAAACAGGTAGCACATTGGCCGCAAACCAACTGCGGATCCTCGATGTGCTTGGGGAATACGAAACGGTTCTGATCCAAAGTCCAAAATGCCGTGATCTCATCACCGCCGACCGCATTGTTCGCCGACTTGAAGGAGTGGTGATTGCTCGCGATTATTCTCTTCTGGAATACAACGTACCAAAAGAACAATTGTCGACAGCAGAAGCCATTACCCCTGGTTTCACATCACCCACCGTTAACAGCCTAGAGGATCCCAATTGGTGCGCTGTGCGGGCAATGGTCAAGCGTAAGGAAGTGATTGCGATTATGGAACAGCTCGAGCAAATCGGCGCGACGGCCATTCTTGAGTTTTCCATCAACAACTGCCGGATCGATTCCGGGTCGTAAGAATCAGTAGCGGTTTTTTGAAACACAGAGCCTGATCCTTTGAAACACAGAGCCACAGAGCCCGCAGAGAGAACACCAAAACCGTATCTTTCGCTAGGCTAATACCAAGGCTCTATTCGCAATCCTCAATTCATCGCCCCTCTCTCTATATCCCCTAATCGTCCCCTCTCTCCGTGCACTCTGTGTCTCTGTGTTTCCAAACCGCTCCCCTGTGTTTCCAATCTGCCGCGAAGCTTCCGGCTGTCCCCTCACGACCTCACTCGCTTAAATCCGGATTACCGTTGGCATCCGCATCGATCGTATTGAGGTCGATGAACGTGTAAGGGCGCTCATAAGCCTCCTTGCCCGATTTCGCGTAGCTAACCCAGAGCTTGAGTGCTGTCGCATCGTAAACCACGTTTTCGACATTCCCACCCTTGATAGGTATCTTGTTCGCAAGAGCGATTAATTTTTGGCTATCGATTTTGCCGCGCTCTTTTTGCAGGGTGGGAAAAGCACCTCTCCCTTCATCGTTGTATACGACGCATGAGAGAACGTTGGGAGCAAATTCATCGGTTGGATCGGCGTCCTTCCAAATCATGAGTTGTTTATTGGCTGGTTCTGGCGAGTGCGCGCGGACTTTCACGGCTCGGAGTTCGGATTGTCCATCTCCAAACACAAAATGGTAACGCTTCGTTGCAGGTTGTTCCTTGAATATCTCCAAAGCTTTCGATAACGAGTCCCCGTCATAGAGCATCGTGCGAAAGTAGACTGTGAAATGCGGCGCGTGAACTTGGTAAGGAGCTTCCTTTCCAGAAGCATCACCCATTTCAGAAAGGGCGAGTCCTTTGGCATTTAAGCCCGTATGAGCACCGATCATTCCAGCAAACGACGGGACGATGTGCGGAATCCCTTTATCAGGGATGTACAGAACAATCATGGGGAATTCATGTGCTCCGACTTCCATGCTCCAATCGAGATTGCGGGTTTGGTACAAGTGACCATCGACGGTCGCTTCTCCCCAAGCCGCAATGCTGGAGCAAGAGTAAGGCATCAAGAGAGGAACAGCATGCAGTGCTTGCAGGGTGCTCAATGGAACACCAGAGCCGTCTGCGAGTCCGGCAAGCTCTTGCTCGACACGGTCGTCCGCGTAAGCCGAGGACCTCGACCACACTTCTTGAAGGATCTGATTGTTGGCTTTTAGTTCCTGCTGAATGCCTTGAAGTGCGGCAGGTACAAAGGTGCGGATCTCCTCGGCAAACAAATTCCCGAGCTGTACTCCCATTTCGTAAGGTGTACCCCGAACAACGGCCAAAGGGAACTTTGAGTCCCCTTCTCCAACTGTTAATCGATGTCCCGTTTTCATTTGGATTTCAGGGGTTCGAAACAGTCTGCTCGCCTCAGCTTTTGCTCGTTGGGTCGAATTGCCCTGTATTGTCGATTCCTTGGAAGTCTCTTGGGTTCCTTGGACTACATCTTGTGCATTTGCAACCACCATGCCCGGTAGGCCAACACCCCATAATGGTGAGATAAGAATTGCAGAAAGGACCGAGGTTCGAGCTAAGCGGTGTATCCGGAAAGAGAGTGTCATGGATTGCGATAAAGTTATTTGAAAGGGTGGGGTAGGAATGATAAATTTGGAAAAAAGTTCGGCCAAGCCGTGAAAAACCCTTCGGCCTGCTAGACTCAGCCGAAATCCATCTTACATTAATTAAAGGGGGCTTGTTTCCCCTTTTACTTATTCTTACGTGTCTTTTTCTCACTTTCGGAGGTGGGTAATGAAGCGAACCGCTCGACGAACTGGTTTCACGCTGGTCGAGCTGTTGGTGGTAATTGCGATCATCGGAATCTTGGTCGGATTACTTTTACCGGCAGTGCAAGCCGCTCGCGAAGCGGCTCGACGGATGAGCTGTAGCAACAACATGCGACAGCTTGGTCTGGCTCTTCACAATTTTGAGGGAACGTTCAAATACGTCCCAACTTGGGCATCGCAATTCAAGCTTACAGACGCTTACGCTGCACAAGGTAATCCGTTCTTTGCAGCGACGTCGGATGCCCGACGCCCCTTCGGAGTACTAGGTCAACTGTTACCTTACATGGAAGGCAATACGATCTATCAGAGCTTCGATCTGAAGAAGGCGTTGATCGATCCTCGAAATCTTCCACCACCCTTTCCTGGTGGACAAATTCCAGCTTCGGCAATGGTCAACTTGCCGATCTTCAACTGTCCTTCGACACCAGAAGCCCAGTCGGATTACGGGCCTTGGATGGCTCAGAACGGAATCTTGCCATCGGGTACCGTTTTCAATTTGCCTCGCACAGATTACGTGGCTCTTCGCGGTTTGCACAGTTCGCTTGCAGCTTGCGCTGGATTGCCTGCGACCACAACCCATAACTCAATGCTGGGCGCAAATGATGGTGGCGGCGAAAACGCTGAAATCATAATTAATCCAAGGCGCAAGTTCGCTGCGGTTACCGACGGATTGTCCAACACCTTATGCTTCATTGAGATTGCCGGTAAACAACGGTTGTACTTCCGAGGTATTCCTTACCAAGGTACATGGACTACAACTCCAGTCCCCGCGTTCACTTTGAACTCCTTTTACGGTGACTGGAATACAGCAAGGCACCCGCGTGGTCTTAGCGGGGCGGATCGTAACAATCCGTCTGCCGCTGGATGTTCTGTGATGAATATCTTCAATCAGGACAACCCGTATTCATTCCACGGCAGTGGAGTGCAAGCGGTCCGTGGGGACGGTTCGGTGATTTTCCTGCCGGCTTCTATCAGCACAAACGTCTTCGTTGCACTTGTGACACGCGACGGTGCAGAGACGGTGGAAATGCCTGAATAGTTTTGGCTTGCACCGATTCTTTTCGGTGTTCGTCTGATTCTAAAAAAGCTTTAAAGCGAGCGAACTGCGAAGTTGGCTCGCTTTAATTTTTGGTATGCTAGTACCAGGCTCAAAACGAACCTTTCTAACCAGCCTTCCCAAGGAGTTCAAAACATGTCGGCTACCCCCTCATCTCCCATCCGCAGTTTCACTCATCGGCTTTCTTCGCTGATGACACTACTGATCCTTTTCGTCGGCTTGACGCTCACG
The DNA here is from genome assembly GCA_046051705.1 of Planctomycetota bacterium. Classification (GTDB taxonomy): domain Bacteria; phylum Planctomycetota; class Planctomycetia; order Pirellulales; family Pirellulaceae; genus JBKCUI01. Next base: position 8,552 of record JBJONT010000167.1, read on the forward strand.
GGTTGTGGTAATGGGGGGCCTTCACTTGTGAATGTCACGGGGACTATCAATGTCGATGGAAAGCCCGCTGAAGGGGCCACGATGATCTTCTTTCCTAATGACGCTGCGATGACGCTGATTCCATCCGCACAAGCCGATGCGGGTGGCAAGTTCACCGTTATTACCGACGGTAAGAATGGGATTCCAACCGGCTCCTACGATGTTACCGTAACTTGGCCTGACCCAAGCGTCAAACCGACGGAATCGCAACGCATGCAAGGCCTTAGCGAACCAGGTCCTGATCTGCTAGCAGGCAAATACGGTAAGAAAGGTGCTTCCGGTCTGAAAGTCGATATCTCGGCTTCGAGTAAGGAACTCCCGGCCTTCGATTTGAAAAACAAATAAGTCCGATTTTCACAACTTCAGTCAGACAACAAGATACTTTCATCACTCTAAATTCACTTCTCATTGAACACTCTTCGAGCCTCTTGAAATGATTCAACGATTCGCACAGAAAGCTTTTATCAAGTCCATCCCTTTCTTACTGGCCGTTGCCATCGGCGCGGGTCACGTCCAAGCTGAGCCGCCGGTTGGTAGCAAACTCACGGCGCTCGATGCATATGTTGCCAAAAAGGATGACTCCTATTCTTGGTCGGTCAAGGACACGATCGCCACAGGGCCCCTGACAACCCATGTCATTCGATTGAATTCCCAGACTTGGAGAACCCAAGACGAGGTAGACCGTCCACTATGGGAGCATTGGCTTGTGGTTACAGTGCCACAGAAAATCACCACGGACCGTGTGTTCTTGATGATTGGTGGAGGAAGTCATACCAGTGCGCAACCCAAGGGACCGGATGCGATCACTGGCGCGATTGCTGCTGCAACCGGTGGTGTTGTCGCGGAACTAAAGAACATCCCTAATCAGCCTTTAGTTTTTCATAACGATGCAACACCGCGCGTCGAAGACGACTTGATCGGCTACGCGTGGGCTCAATTTCTCGAAACGGGCGACCCAACTTGGCTGCCCCGGTTGCCAATGGTCAAGAGTGTCGTTCGAGCCATGGATTGCATCACGGAGTTTTCCGCAAGCGAAGCTGGAGGAAAACGAAAGGTTAATCGCTTCATTGTTGGAGGTGGTTCGAAGCGAGGTTGGACGACTTGGCTCGCAGGTGCCGCTGACAATCGCATCGAAGCCATCGTACCGATTGTTATCGATGTGGCTAACGCAAAGCTATCCCTTCAGAATCATGCCGAAGTTTACGGATTTTGGTCAGAAGCCATCGGCAATTACTACCAACACAAAATCCTTCAACGCTTTGATCATCCTCGCATGCAACAGCTTTATGAGATTGTTGACCCCTATTACTATCGCGATCGACTGACACTTCCGAAGTACGTTGTCAATGCAAGCGGCGATCAATTCTTCGTTCCTGATTCGTCGCAGTACTACTACGATGAACTTCCAGGTGAGAAACTCCTGCGTTACGTACCAAACGCCGACCATGGATTGAAAGACTCCGATGCGGTTCAGTCGATCGCCGCATATTACACGATGGTCGCATCTGGAAAGAAGTCTCCACAGTACTCCTGGAAATTCGGTGAAGATGGGTCGATCCAAGTGATGCCCAAAACAAAGCCTATGGATGTAGTATTATGGCGTGCAAACAATCCGACCGCTCGCGACTTCCGACTCAAGACCATCGGTCCCGCATTTGAAAGTACCACTCTGAAACCAGATGCAGATGGCAATTACCTCGCCGGACCACCACCGGCAGAGCCAGGCTGGACCGCAAGCTTCGTGGAACTTACCTATGACGTCGGCGGTCCATTCCCGTTGAAGGTATCCACAGCGGTGAGAATTACGCCGGATGTACTTCCTTACAAAGGGATCGAATTGACCGAGGTGAAGTATGAACCTGAAGTTGCAGCCGAAAAGACTCAAACCGGCAAGTAGGCCAGTTACGTAAAGACTGATGAAGCTTCTTTCGCAATTCGATAATCATCTTCCGCGTCGCGTTCTCTTCGGTCGCGGAAGATCTGCCGAAGTACCAACTATTTGCATTGCAAACGGCTGGAAGCGAGCTTTTGTGGTCACAGATCATGGTGTTTATCAAGCTGGATTGGTCGCGCCGTTGGTCGGAGAGTCATCCAAGCTTGAAATGCTTGCGGGCACCTTCGATGCCGTCCCCGCCGAACCGGAATTGCATGTTGTTGATCGGCTTGCTGAATTGCTTCGTGAGAGCAAAGCGGATTGCGTAATCGGCATCGGTGGCGGTAGTGTCATGGATGCCACGAAGGTCGCCAGCATCGTAGCGGTACACGGCGGGAATGCACGTGATTATTGCGGGATAGGTAAAGTCCCCGGGCGTGGGTTGCCATCGGTATTGATCCCGACAACAGCAGGTACGGGATCCGAAGCGACTTTTGTCGCGATTTTGACGGAACCGTTGCAGGGAAACAAAGTTGGTGTTGTCTCTCCTCATTTGCTTGCAGACATCGCTATCGTTGATCCAGCACTCACCGATAATCTTCCAAAAGCCATTACAGCAGCCACGGGCTTTGATGCCATCGTGCATGCGATGGAAGCCATGATCGCGAAAGTCGCCACGCCCGTTGCACGTGCTTTGGCGTTGCAAGCCGCATCTTATTTGGGGCCAAACTTAGAAACGGCGGTTCTAAACGGTCAGGATTCGCAAGCACGCGACGCGATGGCCATCGGGAGCCATCTCGCCGGTCTCGCATTTGCAAACTCATCCTGCTGCGCCGT
>JBJONT010000168.1:0-17843 GCA_046051705.1 Planctomycetota bacterium
GTCTTTGCGGTGCGTGAACGGATTGCAGTGAAGTTGATCAATTTGAAGTCGCCACGGTTGCTGACTCCATCGTTGGTGACTCACGTGCATATCGACAAGATCGATCAAGAGGATTTTTTTAGTTGGATGGGGGATGGTCAACTGATGATGCCCAATCGGGATTATGTGCCTTCGATGACCGTGGTGCATCAGTTGATCCAAGTCCCTCAGTTGCATGCGTTAAGGGTAAGCGGTTCGGGATACAGTTCGATAGCGCATGGTAAGCAAGCGCACAGCGGAGAGTCGCAAGGGAACCAATCTCAAGGAAGAGTTCAAGCGGGTGGTAGAAGCGATTGGTTGGGGCGTTATCTGCAACTGCCGACTCGAGTCCAAGGGGATTCGCAGTTGGTAACTGATTTTCTTCGCGATATCCAAGACGGGGTCACTACGGATGCAACGGATTGGCAGAGGGTTGAGGAGATTGTTCGGCGGCTTCGTGAGATGGAATATGATCCTCGTGCTCTGGTCGAAGAGAGCAGTTCTGATGCGGTTGATTTTGTATTAACCCAACGGCGTGGAACCGACTATTTGCTTGCGAGTGCGGCGGTAGTTTTGATACGGCAGTTGGGAATCCCTGCTCGGCTTGCTACCGGCTTTTTTGTTTCCCCGAATCGCTACGATCGCAAGTCGGGTCAGACAGAGGTATTGCCAGAGGATTTGCATACATGGGGGGAAGTCTACGTGCATGGAATGTGGATCCCCATTGAGCCAACGGGTGCTTATCCGATTCCTCGCGAGCATCGGTCATGGCAGCAGTACGCAATCGAGATGCTGTGGGCTTGTCGCGATTTCATTCGCTTGCATCCCTTTGGTGTGGCGTTGGGAGCATTAGGGGTGGTAGGTGCCATTTGGGTGCGACGACGCATAGCGACAATGGTATTGAGTGTGTTGTGTTCGTTGTTGCTGTTGGTACCGCGAAGGTTTGCTTGGGAAGAGTGGCGTTTGCGATGTTGTTTGGGGTATTTGCGTTGGCGGATGTGGTTGATGGGAGAGACGATCGATGAGAGCAAGACCATGAGTCAATGGTTGCGTGAGCAAGTGCATGGAGTGGGAGATGGGACGGTTGATGCATTTATTCGATTGGTGCAGCGCTGCGCTTATGGTCCGGAGGGTGAGCGTAGGGTTGGTCCGGAGGGAGGTGTACTGGTCCGAGAGGTTTTCCGGTCGGAGATAGCAGTGAGTTTTCGCCGTGCCTTGATGCCCTAGGTCACAACGCAGAGCAACTTGAATATTGCCAGAAACTCAACACCGAATAGTTGAAAACAAGACTGAAATAGAAAGCCACATCAAAATGGGAAGTCACAGCGAAATCGAAACCGATCTTCAAGAGAATCGTAACGTGTTGCTAGACGAGAATGCGATTCAAAGGTTGATTGGAGGGATACGGCGCGAGTTAAATCGAGTGTTATTGGGCAAGCCTCAGGTGGTGGAGTATTTGCTTGCGAGTTTACTTGCGCGGGGTCACGTCTTGTTTGATGACTTGCCAGGGTTAGGGAAAACGACGTTAGCCAAGGGGTTAGCTAGGAGTGTTGGGGGGATGTTCAAGCGGGTGCAGTGCACACCGGATTTGTTACCGAGCGACGTGACCGGCTTTAATATTTTGAATCAGAAGACGCGGGATTTCGAGTTTCGCGCTGGCCCGATCTTTTCTGACATTTTGTTGGCGGACGAGATTAACAGAGCCACACCGAGGACACAGAGTGCGTTGTTTGAAGCGATGGCGGAGCGTCAAGTCACGATCGACGGGGTACCGCAAGCTTTGAGCGAAACATTTTTGGTTTTAGCGACACAGAATCCGATCGAGAGCGTGGGGGCTTATCCGTTACCCGAAGCACAGTTGGATCGGTTCGCGATGAAGTTGCGAATCGGTTATCCCGATCGAGCCAGTGAATTGGAGTTGTTAGCAAGGAGCAGCAGTTCGGCGGAAGAGGTTGCTGCTGAACCGGTATTGCGAACTGGTGAGTTAGCGGCATTGCAGCGATCGGTCAGTCGCGTAGCGGTCAGCGCTTCGGTTCGGGAGTATTTGTTGGATCTAGCTCAGGCTACTAGGCGAAGTCCTCATTTCCCGTTGGGGCTAAGTCCTCGTGGGGTATTGCAGTGGCAGCGAGTAGCGCAAGGTTATGCGTTGTTGCAAGATCGATGGTTTGTGATCCCTGAGGATATCCAAGGGGTAGCAGTGCCGGTGTTGAGTGTTCGGATGACGGGGATGTCCGCGTCGGCCGAGCAGGGGGTCGCGTCGGTAATTTCTCAAGTGGCGGTACCGAAACTATAGAAGTCCTGATTGGGAGGAGTTCGAAGCGATGGATGTCGAAGTATTGCTTTGGGGTGCTTGTGCGCGGATGGCTCAAGCGTTGGTGGCGGCGAGTCCTACGATAGTGGTAGGGTGGTTGGTAGCAGCAGTCTTTGAGCGGATTTTGGGGAGGGACGGAACGTATCGGTTGTTTGGCGGGGATACTTGGAGGCAGTTACCGCAAGCTTGGGCGCTAGGGATGTTGTTACCCGTCTGTTCGCTGGGAGTCATTCCAGTGATGCAGCAGATGAGGCGCAGTGGTATATCGGGTGGAACGATTTTGGCATTTGGATTGACTGCACCTTTGTTCAATCCGATCTCGGTGTTGTATGGGTTAACGTTATCGGATCCAAGAGCGATTTTTGCATTCTGTTTGTGTTCGTTGGTGTTGATCACCGTATTGGGTTTGTTGTGGGATTGGATGTTTCCTGGTAGTAAGCAAGAGGTAGAAGGGATCGCGAAGACACCTTATGGGTTGCGACGGATTGCGGCGGTTGGATTGTCGATGGTGCAGCAAGCTTTCAGTAGCTCGACCCTTTACATGCTATTAGCGCTCGTTGGTGTTGGGGTTTTGAGCATGTTGTTACCTGCGGGGGTGCTGCAGCGCGCGGCGGGGAGGGATGATTGGTTGGCACCGTTGTCGATGAGCGCGGTGGCTACGTTGGCTTATATCACTCCGATGACAGCGATTGTCCAAGTCGCGTCGATGTTTCAGCATGGCAATTCGGTAGCGGCGGCATTTGCATTGCTAACCTTAGGAACCGGCGTGAACTTGGGGATGCTGGTGTGGATTATTCGTCATTACCGATGGGACAGGTCTCTGGTGTGGATGGGGTGTTTGGTGGTGATGGTAGTGGGGATGAGTTACGGGTTGGATAGGCCGCTTCGTCCGAAGGGGGTGGAGGTCGCTGATCACACGCATGCTTTCGACACATACTGCAATCCATTTTCGGCGGGCCAAGAAGATTTATGGGGTAGTACCAAGCGGCTCGTTAGAGATTCTGCGACAGCGGCAGAAGTCATCTCGCTGGGGATACTTGCGGCTTGTTTGGTACTCGGTGGGCTGTTGTATGGATTGGATTCTCAAGGCAAGTTGATGGACAGGTTGATTCGTGGCGGGGAGCAAAGGGGGGTAGGGAAAGATATTGTCTTACCGAATTCCGTGATTGCGGCGGTTGCGTTGATAGGATTGGTGTGTGCGAGCATCATGGGGTGTTATTTGTATTACCCACCCGTGAGTCAAATTCGCAAAGAGATGCATGCAAATGAAGCCGAGATGTTTGGGGCTCATCAGCGAGGGGAGTGGGAGAAGCTTGAGTATTGGATACCGATTCAAGAGGATTGGGCGCACAAGTTAAAGGTCAGTGCGACGTTGCGTGGGATGCCATTGGATCCACAGGAGGAGGGGAAGTTAATTGAGTATCAGAATAGTTTAGAGATGTTAGAGCATGCGGCGGAGGATCAGGATTTGGAGTTGACTCGCAAGGTTGGCCGCGAGGTATCGGCGGCATTTCAGCAATTCAAAGAGGCTTTAAAGCCTGGGCGATAGGGGATTTGATTTCGAAGTTTTGAGGAATAACACGGCTGATTTAAACCAAGGAGCAGCCGCGTCATGATGTTGAAAAGAACGGAGTAGCGTTAGCTATTTCTCTTCAGGCAACGTACTAGGACGTTGCGGCTTGATCTTCGCAATCCGAATGCTGCGGAAGCGAGCCCGAAGATAGCCATGGATGATGGTTCAGGAACCGTCTCTGTAAACTGAAGCGATGATCCGTTTGGAATGATCGCTTGGTCGAAGGACCACTGAAGGCGTCGACCACTGATATGGCCCGCCGTGTCTCGGATTCCAATGGTCGCTTGACCACCAAAGGACCGACCGTCTCCAAAGTCCACATCGGAGTAGTTGAAACGTATACGTCCGTTGCGTTCGTAGAAGATCGCTTGGAACTCACCGACAGAGGGGGACGAAGTGTAACCTTGAACGTTTGTCCATTGGAAGATTGCTCGACGAGCACCGGGCATTCCGCGTATTTCGCCGACCAAACGACCAGTGGCCGTCACGATATCGTCCCAGTATGCAGCAATCGACGGTAAGTCAACAAAAGGCCGGTCAGCAAAAGGCGGGGCGCGATCGAAGTCGTAGTTATTCCACTCGTTTGTTCCCTTGACGAACGTGAACAATCCGTTTGTTGAGACTAGGACTGTGTTATAATTAGTTCCAAAGAACTTAAAGTCAAACCCAAGGTCGAAGTTCCAGAAATCGTCATCGACATCTTCTCCGAATAAGGTCGTTCCAGAGTTGGAGATGTCTTCGTAGGCGTAGGGTATTTCGTTAGAGGCAGTGTAACCTCCGCCGGATATGACACCCGCATGAGAAGCATTTGAAGTTGCAAACAGAGAAAAGACAGCAAGGCCAAACAGAAAGATGGGGCGCATCAAATGTCCCTTGTGTGATCAGAAACCGGATATGAATAGTCTAGCACGTTAGAAGGCGTTCGGAGTCATTAAAATCGTTACACTCGTCAATGTCCGCGCTTTCCATCGGATTTATCGATACAATCCGATTAGTTTGATAACGTAATTGTCCAATGTTGTTTATTTTTAATAAGTTTCTCCTGCGTGTTAGTCGTAGCGTAATGCTTTACAAGAGAGGCTATGGAGGGAAATAGTGGCATATATGATCGCGATTCACGCACAGTTTCGTGATCATGCACAAGCTCGCTTAACGGGAGCACTTTAGTTGCATTCAGAGGTAGGTCTTGTGTTGACCGATAAATAAAACCACTGTGGACTGTTTTCGATTAGGAGCACGATCGTTGTTTCACCGAGCAGGTGCAAGGTGGTACAAAATCGACACAAATCAACACCATCTACTTAAATCCACTAAGCACCTCGTAGGTCTCAGGTGATCGCGATTGTAATACTGTCATAGATATTGCTCACGATGTCTTCCGTAGCAATTCGCAATTGGGAAGTTACAACTTATTTGCGATGCAGCTGAGAGAACAAAAAAGTACCTGCGTGATAATGTCGTGTAAGCATCGCAGAGGTCGTCCTGTAATTCTGTAGGGCATGGTTTTGATTTCTCGTACTTAGTATCTACGTGCTAGTAATCGTGCTCGAAGTCCCTGAGTCCTATTGCTTTCATGGAGTGCGAGGACCATTCTATCGAGTACGAGGAAAGTCAGCGGCTTGTATCCTCCCACAAAATCAATTCTTCAATGATCTCAGCGCTGAAGTGATCATGGCAACCCTGTGTTTATTTGAGATGGAGCAGTTGGGGTTTTTTGAAGGAATCCCGCAGGTACAAGCCCCTACGAGTCAAATCGGACACATAAATTCTGAGAAAGCGTTGCATCAAGACGGCGAACGGGTGGGGCGAGAAGGGGGGCTTACCAACTAGGCAATCGTTAAAATTTGCCAAGTTTCGTTGATTTGCGCAGCAGGAATTTCCGATGCAACGAGCAAAGGTGGATTTCGCGTACTCTTGTGAGAGAACGCGTAGCCCAGGTTTTGCAAGCATAAGGAAAATGCGATGAGATACCGGCTTGATAGGGAACGTGTGGCGCGCGGTGGGGTTCGAAGCGTGCGAGGTGGGTTATTGGCAAGCTTGGTGTCGCGTCGGATGTGTGTAAGGGTTGCTTTGGGCTGTGCGATCGTGGCTCCAGGGTGGTTTGACGAGACCTCCAGCGCGCAGTTGCGAACTGGTCGTTCGACGCAGCGGCAGATACCTGCGGTTCAGCAGGCCGGGAGTGTGGTTCCCAAGCCGATTTTGGTCGATCCGGCGATTGAATCGTTGCCTCGGTATGGAGAGGAACTTCGCCAGTCCAACGAAGGCCGCTTGAATGACGAGCCGTCAACTGAGGAACGATTACCGCAGATTCCGGCAGTAAGGCAGAAGGTGGCTGGAGGGGAGCGCAGGCCGGGGGTGATTTCGGTTGCACCTGCGGTGTTTCAAGATGTGCCGGCGACGGTAGCGAGCAAGCCGACGGCTGCGGTCTCGCAGGCTTCTGGGTATGCGATCAAGCGAGTGACCCCGGTTCGTAGTGCCGGTCGAGTGCGAGCGGTTGGGACCGGTTCGGCGGTAGATGCATCGGTGGTTGGTTCCCAGGTAGTGGATTCGCAAGTCATCGATAGCTCGATCATCGAAGGTGAATTTCACGAACCGATGATGCAAGGTGAGTATGTTGGGGATGGAGTGGTGGTGGAGGATCCGACTTACGCATGTGAGGATGGAGCGTGTGGGCCGGATTATCCGACGATGATCATTGAGATCGCCTTTAAGCCGTTGTTTGGGATGGATCGTTTTTCGGCGAGGGTCGAAGCGGCAACGTTTTGGGGAAGTTCTCAGGGTGTTCCGAGTTTAGTTCGGTCCGATGAGATAGGGATTCCCGGGTCGGTGGACTACTTTGGTGGGACTCAGGATTGGAATCAATCTGTTCAAGGGATACGCGGTGAGTTTGGTTGGCAGTTTGGGTCGGGGATGTGTGATACTTTGCAGTTCCGCTTTTTCGATGCTGGAGCTCAATCGTTGACGTTTGACAGTCCGGTTGCGGGCGTGCCATCGATTGTAAGGCCGTATCAGACGCCGGTCCCGTTGGCACAGTCGGCCGTATCGGTCAAGGAGCCTGGGATATCGAATGGAGCGGTCTTAGCGCATGGTACATCGGATGTCTATGGTGGAGACTTGTTGTTTCGTCGGATTTGGAAGCAGAGTTGCGATACGAAGACCGAGTGGTTAGCTGGTTATCAGCAAGCGAGGCTTAATGATTCCATCGATGTACATTCCACGACGTTCCCGATTGGGACGACCAATCGATTAGAGTTGCGAGATCAGTTCCGAACCAACAATGCTTTTCATGGAGCTGCATTGGGAGTGTCTCGGATGATCACTTCGCCGCGATGGAGTTTGCAGGGGATGTTCAAGTTAGGTTTAGGGAACATGGAGAGGACCGTGACGATCTCTGGGTTTCAGAGAGTCAACGATGCGGTGCCAACTACGAATGGGTTGTTAGCTCGAAGTACGAACAATGGTTTGTATCAGACCGACACGTTTGTCGTTTCGCCCGAAGCGAACGTAACGGTGGGTTATCGATTGACGCAGCATTTAGAAGCAACGCTTGGTTACAACTATTTAGGATTGCCCAAGGTAGCGAGGGCTGGTGAGCAGATCGACACGGTGTCGAATTTGGACAATGTCAATCCTGCGAGACCTGCTTTTTCCTTGCAAGAGAGCAATTATTCGCTTCATAGCCTCAATTACGGTTTACAGTATAGGTACTAATCGATCAGACCGATTGGAAAGTTTTCATCGATTTGGATTGGGGGGCATCTATGAGCGAGTATGAATTTGGTTTTTTGGGTGGTGGTCAGATGGCGACCGCGATTGCTAAAGGGGTCGTAAAAGCTGGCATCTCGGAGGATGCAGGAATTGCGTTTTACGAACCCAATACGCAGCAGGTAGAAAAGTTATCCAAGCAGTTTCCGAAGGCGCGGATGATGTCGAGCGCCGGTGGGCTTTTCGAGAGTGCGCATCGATTGATATTGGCGGTCAAACCGCAGGTGCTCGATGGGATCGCCAGTTCGCTTTCGCATCATGTTACCCCGCACCATCATCTCGTGTCGATCGCGGCGGGGATCCCGCTGAGCAAGCTGACGCAGTGGTTTCGCACGGAGCGAATCACCCGGGTGATGCCCAATACACCTTGTCAGAACATGCAGGGTGCGAGTGGCGTTGCGCACGGAAGTGGGGTAGGGGAGGCGGATCGAGAGTGGATTGAGCGAGTATTTCGATCGGTCGGAAGTGTGGTGCAGGTCAGTGACGAGCAGTTGCATGCGGTCACCGGGGTGTCCGGGTCGGGACCGGCATATGTATTGCTGTTGATCGAGGCGCTGAGTGACGGGGGGGTAGCGGCGGGGTTATCCCGTGAGATTTCGTTGCAATTGGCGACTCAGACCGTTTTGGGTGCTGCGACGATGGTGCAGCAGACGGGTGTTCATCCGGCAGTGTTGCGAGAGCAGGTGACCAGTCCGGCTGGAACGACGATCGAGGCTTTAAAAGTACTGGAAAAAGGTGGGGTGCGCTCGAGCGTAATCGAGGCGGTGCTGGCGGCGACGAATCGGTCGAAAGAATTGGCATCTGCGGTACGCAACTCATAAAGTTCTAGTACACTATAGGTTCCCTATCGCGGCCTGAAGCCCTGGCCGTGGGTCCTCTAGAAAAATCCCCCGAATTAGCCGCACCACTTCCTCATGGTTTTTGAACGTGTTTGTATCATTGGTGTCGGGTTATTGGGGGGCTCCATCGGTTTAGCACTTCATCGAAAGAGGCTTGCTCAGCGAGTGATCGGTGTAGGCCGAACGATTTCGAAGCTTGATACAGCCATCCGGCGTGGGGCGATCGATGAAGCGACGGACGATATTTTGGTGGGGGCCAAGGACGCCGATTTGGTGATCGCTTGTGTTCCGATTCAGTCGATTGTCGGAGCTTTGGAGACCGCAGCACAAGTAGCGAAACCCAACGCGATGTTGACCGACGTAGGGAGTACCAAGCAGACGATTGTGCGGGCTGCGGCGGGTAGGCTTTCCGATAAGCAGTTTTTGGGGAGTCATCCGATTGCAGGGGGGCATCATTCTGGGGTGGAGCATGCGGTCGGGACGTTGTTGGACAGTGCCATGGTCGTTTTGACCCCAACATCTTCGACTTGCCCGGACCTTTTGAACCGAATGGTAGGTTTTTGGGAGTCGATGGGCTCGAAAATCAGTCTTCTTGATCCTGAAGCTCACGACCAAGCGTTGGCAATTTCGAGTCATCTGCCTCATATGGTGGCTTCTGCCCTATCGATTAGTACTCCTCATGAGTTGCTGCAATTTGTTGGGAAGGGGTGGATGGACTCGACGCGGATCGCCGGAAGCAATCCGCAGTTATGGCGACAGATCCTGGAAGAAAACCATGGACCGGCCCTACACGCGATGAAGAAGTTTGCGACAATCTGTGAATCTTGGATCGACGCATTGGAGCGATCAGACTTCGATCGCGTCGAGGAACTTCTACAAGCGGGAAAAACAACACGTGAATCTGTGGCAAGTCGACATACATCCGGCTAAGGGTCAGCCGGATACGTTAGGGTCTCATGCGGAATCTGCTGCACGGGAATTAGGGATCGCGGATGGATTGCGGGTCGCTGGTGTTCAAGGATTTTTGATTCAATCGCGTTGCGACGCGCAGTCCGCTAGCCTTTGGGCCAGGGAGTATCTTGCCGATCCGATTGCGCAGCGGGTAGTGATTGCCAAGGTCGGAGATGCGAGTCTCTTGGATTCCGGCCGTGAGCATTCGGGCAAGTTGCTTCATGTGCTTTACAAGCCCGGCGTGATGGATCCGGTTGCACAGAGCACCCTTCAAATGTTTGGTGGGTTGGGGTGCGACGTCGAAGCGGTTCGTACGTTCCGCAAATATTGGGTAAGCGATAAGAATGTTGATTCGCGCGGTGTTGATGCAACGACCATCGAGCGGTTGGCCAAACGCGTGTTATCGAATGATTCGATCGAGCAAGTAGTCATCGGTCCCTTGCATACCGAGAGTCTTTCGCTTGGGGCTCCCTATGCTTTTCGTTTGACCTCTGTTCGGCTTGATGGGCTCAGCGACGAAGCGTTGTTGAAGTTGAGCAAAGAAGGGCAATTGTATTTTACACTGCCGGAGATGCAGACGATCCAGAAGTACTACCGTGAGTTGGGTAGAGATCCTACGGATATCGAGTTGGAGACCATTGCTCAAACTTGGAGTGAGCATTGTTCGCATAAGACCCTTGGGGGGCGCATTGAGTATCGCGACGAGCAGGGAGTTCGAAACTATACAAGCATGCTCAAAGAGACGATTTTTGCTGCGACGAAGAAAATCCGTGAAGAGTTAGGAAAAGAAGATTGGTGCGTGAGCGTTTTCAAGGATAACGCAGGGGTTGTGACTTTTGACGACGAGCATCACGTGGTCTTCAAGGTCGAGACGCACAATCACCCATCGGCGCTGGAGCCTTACGGGGGAGCGAATACCGGGCTTGGAGGTGTAATCCGAGATCCGCTAGGAACCGGCCTTGGTGCCAAACCGATATGCTCCTCGGATGTCTTTTGTTTTGCATCTCCGAATTATCCGCCGGAGAAGTTACCTCCAGGGGTGTTGCATCCGCGACGGGTGATGAATGGAGTGGTCTCTGGGGTGCGAGATTACGGAAACCGGATGGGGATTCCGACCATCAATGGAGCGGTGTATTTCGATGACCGTTACTTGGGTAACCCACTTGTATATTGCGGGAACGCGGGGTTATTGCCGGTAGACAAGGTAGAGAAGAAGCCACTCGTTGGAGATTGGATTGTGGCGTTGGGTGGGCGAACGGGTCGAGATGGTATTCACGGAGCGACTTTTAGTTCGGTAGAGCTGACCCACGAGAGCGAATCGATTTCTGGTGGTGCGGTTCAGATCGGGAATGCGATCACCGAGAAGATGGTTCAAGAAGTGATTTTGCAAGCTCGCGATGAGGGGCTTTATCATGCAGTTACGGATTGCGGAGCTGGTGGCTTTAGCAGTGCGGTCGGCGAGATGGGAGAAGAGCTCGGCGCAGAAGTTTGGCTGGATCGGGCCCCATTGAAGTACGAAGGTTTAAGTTACACCGAGATCTGGATCAGTGAATCTCAGGAACGCATGGTATTGGCAGTTCCCCCCCAGCACCTGGAGCGGCTTGGGGCGATCTGCGAGAAGGAAGATGTCGAGTTCGCGGTCATCGGTAAGTTTGTGGCCACTGGCGAATTGCGGTTGATGTACCGCGACGAGCAAGTCGGTTTGATATCGATGGAATTTCTCCATGGCGGCCGGCCACCTGTGGTTCGCAAGGCGGTGTATGAACCGAAAGAGGAATCGGACTGCCAGTTAGGTTCACTAGATCAGACCCAAAGCGAAGGCTTGCTCAAGGGGATCTTGGGTCATCCCTCGATCGCGAGCAAGCATTGGATCATTCGTCAGTATGATCACGAAGTCCAAGGTGGCAGCGTGGTCAAGCCGTTGGTGGGGCCTTCGTGCATGGGGCCGAGCGATGCGGCGGTGGTCAGACCGAAGCTGCAATCGCAGCGTGCGATTGTGCTTTCGTGTGGAATGAATCCACGTTACGGGGATCTGGATCCTTATCACATGGCCACGAGTGCCATTGATGAAGCGGTTCGAAATGCGGTGTGCGTCGGTGCTCGACCCGATCGGCTTGCGATCTTGGATAATTTCTGTTGGGGGAATACCGACCGTCCCGAAACATTGGGAACTTTGGTTCGCGCTGCGATCGCTTGTTACGATCTTGCGATCGCTTGGAAGACCCCGTTTATCAGCGGTAAAGACAGCTTGAACAACGAGTTCACTTGGTTTGACCCGCAGGGGAACAAGCAATCGATCGCGATACCTTGTTCGTTGCTAATCAGCGCTATGGGTCAGATTGATCGCGCAAGCGATGCAGTGACGATGGATTTGAAGCGTAAGGGTAGCAGGTTGTACTTGGTCGGAGTCACCCGAAACGAGCTCGGTGGATCTTATGCGGCGATGCTGCTGGGTAAAGCTGGCGGTGCGGTTCCGAAGGTGGACGCAGTAGTTGCGATGCGTTGTTACCAAGCGTTGCATCGAGCGATTCAATCCAAGTTCGTGTTGGCTTGCCATGACCTGAGCGAAGGTGGTTTAGCAGTAGCGGCTTCGGAGATGGCATTCGCTGGCGAGCTTGGAATCGACTTGGACATCACCGAAATGCGTGCAAGCAATTTCGTCGATGCCAGCACCGCGTTGTTCTCGGAATCCAACAGTCGCTTGTTGGTGGAAGTACGAGAAGACAAATGTGCTGAGTTCGAATCTGTATTCAACGAGTTGCCTTGTGCGTGTATCGGACAGGTAAGCGGCGGAAAGAATGTGACGATTCGTTCCGATCAGAGTACATTGATCGATGTTTCGTGGAGTGCGTTGCGCGACGTGTGGCGTTCTCCATTGGACTTCGCTTAGCCAAGCGATTGTTTTTTCAAGTTGCCTTTTAGGGCATCTTTTAGTACTCGACTTTGATTTTGGAGGATAGAAGATGCCAGCTTGGAACGTCACGCAGAAGGTCTTTGTTGAGGCACCTGCATCGAAGGTTTACGAGGCGGTTAGCGACTATCGCACCTGGACGACTTGGTCTCCATGGCTCATTGCGGATCCGCAAGCGAGTACCAAGGTCAGCGAGGTTCCCGATGCTGTCGGTTCTACGTATCATTGGGAAGGAACGGTTGTTGGTGAGGGGGAGTTAGAGCATTTGCGATTGGAGCCTGGCAAGTCGGTTGAAGATAAGATGCGGTTTCTCAAGCCGATGAAGACGACTTGTAAGACCGCCATGTTTTTCCAGTCGCAGGGGGAGGGGACGGAAGTGACATGGACGATGGATGCCACCTTGCCTTGGTTTTTATTTTGGATGATTCCGACGATCAAGCGGATGGTGGGGATGGATTACCAGCGCGGGCTCAATATGCTCAAGGATTGGGTAGAGAAGGGGCGGATAGATTCGAAGACGAGCGTTCGAGGGGTTGAGCAAGTCGCCGCGGTGCGCATGGCAGGATTGCCGGGGCGATGTTCTGTTGACTCGGTAACAGAAGCGATGGACAAGTCGTTGAAGCAGGTTTTAGCGGAGTTTGAGCGAGATGGGTTACCGACGACCGGACCGATGATTGCGGTTTACACCAAGTTTTTGATCAAAGAAGGAGTCTTTGAGTACCTGTTGGGATACATGATACCGGAGAGTTTGATTTTACCCACCCAATCTTCGTTGCGTGAATGGCGACAGGGGGCGGGGCGTGCTTTGCATGTAGAGCATATTGGAAGTTATCGACATCTCGGGAACGCTTGGAGTGTCGCAAACCAAATCGCGAGGCATAAGAAGCTCAAGCAATGCCGGACTGGGACTTATGAGATTTACACCACAACGCCACCGCAGACACCTGAAGCGTTGTTGCAGACCGACATCTATTTGCCTCTGCGATAGTTATTCTTCAGTTATTCTTCAGTTATTCTTCAAGGCGTTTTGCGATGGTGAGCGAAGCTTGGCAGATCCCATCGTAGGAGGGATTTGCAGCGGTGTAGACTTGCTTTGCGCCGAGTTTGGTAAGGGTCTCAGAAACGGCTTGGGAGATCGAGAGCCATCGAAGTTCTTTTGCGATGGGCCCGAGGAGTCGGAAGGACTCGGTTGCGATATTGCTGCTTGTTGCTGTAACGATCGTATTGCGGGGCAGGTTAGTGGATAGGGAGGTTGGCCATTTGGGAACGGGTGATTGAAGATAGACGTCGAGGGGAGTGATCGATTTACAGATCGGTTGCAAAGTTGTTTGAAGGGTGCTTTTTCCCGTTGGTGTTTGGATGAGCAAGATGCGTTGATCTGCTGCGTGCGGTAGCCATTGATCTAGGAGAGCATCAGCGCCGGCATTGTGAGTGGGGCACCAATCGGCGCGGAGCCCGAATTCCAGGAGGGCTTGAGCGGTCGCATGGCCGACCGCTGCGATTTTCAGGTGAGCCAAGGCGCGAGCATCGCGTGAGGAGTTCATTAAGAGGGAGAGGAAGTGGTGCACACCGTGTCGGCTGGAGAAGACCAGGGAGTCGAATTGGTCGAGTTGATCGATGATCGACAGGATCGGTTCGGGGTTCGCGGGTAGGATTTCGATAGCAGGTTGAACGATGACGTTCGCGCCGAGAGTGCGGAGAGCTTGAGGGAGACGGTCTGTTGGTTCAATCGGGGAGGTTACCAGGATGTTTTCGGAAGCGAGGGGCAGGGATGATTTTGAAGGAGATGCTGGTTTTGGCGGAAGGTGTTTAGCGCGGAGTACATCTCCGATAACGACCAGGACTGGAGGGGTGAATTTAGGGTTTTGGGTCAGCGTATGGGGGACTTGGGATAATTCGCAAAACAGGACTTCTTGATCGGGCAAGCTGCAATGGCGGATCAGAGCGACGGGAGTGTTTGGGGATTTGCCACCTTGGATTAATTCATGACTCCAGGTGGGGGCGGAGTGAAGTGCCATGTAGAGGACGAGGGTACCTGGGAAGGTAGCGAGTGATGTCCAATCGATCCGTTCTTCGTGGTCGGCATTTGCGTCGGAGAGTTGGAGTTGGCCGGAGACCAGAGCGAGGCTTGAGGCCCAATCGCGATGTGTAAGTGGAATACCGGCGTAGGCGTGAACGGCGAGAGCGGCGGAGATACCGGGGATAAGTCGGTAGGGGATGTTTTCGCGTTCGAGGCGTTCGATTTCTTCGCAGGATCTGGCGAAGATCGCCGAGTCACCACCTTTGAGTCGAACGACGCGTTGTCCGAGGCGGGCATGTTTGACGATCAGGTCGTCGATTTCGGATTGTTTCCATGAGCCGCCGTGTCCTCGTTTTCCAACACATATCTTCTCGGCTTGGGTTGGCGCCCACTGCAGGATCACTGGATTGACCAGACCATCGTAGAGAACCGCATCGGCTTGCTCGATCGCAAGTTTTCCTGCGAGGGTGATAAGGCATGGGTCGCCTGGTCCGGCGCCGACGAGGGCAACGGATCCTGATCGCGATCCGGACTCAGAGTTCGTTGGATCGTTGCGTGATGGGTCCTGAATAGGTAGGGTCATTATTGTGGTGGGCCGAGCGACTTGTATCGCCAGAATTCAGCGGGTTGTTGTTCGCGAGTCAGGGTGTCGCGATGGATTCGATCGATGCGTGCGGCTTCGGGGCGATCGTCTTGCCCGGGTGGATATTGTTGCATGGTGGAGAATGGGAGTGGCAAGCTGCTTTGTCCTTCGAGGGTATTCATTGCAGCGTCTTTATCCCAGCCGACGCTGTGAAGGACGAAGTCTCTGACCCAACCTTCGGGGATAGGTGTTTTGGGGAGCTCGAATCGGACGATCATTTCATCGCCGGGAGCCATCACAACGAGGGTATCGTCGTTGAAGGCGATCAAGTCTTGGACGTTACCGTATCGGGTGAATTTGCCACGGAGGGGAGGCCAAGCCGGTCCGAGAGTGCGAGTGTTGTAGTCGTACCAATGAGGCGAGTGTGCAGCGCGAGGCATCTCGTAGCTGAATCCTCGGTAGTGAAGTTCGCTAGACAAGATAGGTAGCCAGTGGAGTTTGGTTGGAAGTGAAGCAGCTTCGGAGGTGTGCGATTCCATCGCGCTAGGTTTTTGAGGGTCATCGCGTTGTGCGATAGGGAGGGTCTTACCGTATCCGAGTCGGATTTGGTCGACGTACATTTGACTTGAGTGGACCAATCGGATGCGATGGTCGTCGGATAGGAAAGCTTTATCTAGGGGGATAACGATTGTTTTCGGTTTTCCTCCGGGGAAACCAGTGAAGGGGATAGAGGGTTGAAATGAGCCATTGGAATCGGGGGTCCAGATCGCCAATGGGGATGGGGGCTCGAGGTCATCGTTTTGATCGATGGAGATGTTCAATGATGTATCGGTGGGGTAGAGCCATCCGGTGAGGATGAGTTGTGCAGGTTTGGATAGATCGATGGAACCGAAGTCGATTTCGAGGTAGGAAGGTTCAACGAGTCCTTGTTTGAGTTGTTTTTGAAAGGGGATCGCGAAGGTGCCATCGTTTGTGAGGGTTGCTTCGAGCCAGTCCTTACCATGAGCATCGGAGACACTCTTCGGTGGGTAGGTTTTATTGAAGCCCCAGAGGAGAGGTTGAGCGATGTTTGGAGGCCCAACTTTTTCGTTCGAGATCCATTCGAATTCGGGCGGGTGATCGATTGCTAGGAGGGAGATGTGGTCGAAGTATGCCGACTCCCATAGTTCTTCGGTGATCCGCAGTTCGTAAGCTTCTTTGTGGGGAAGCATCAGGTTTCGCGGAAGGCTCAAGTATTCCCAACGGCGGTCGGGGAGTACTTTTCCTTTAGCGATTTGCAGTCCCAGTGGAGCGTTCCATAGAAGATCGGTAACCAGTTCGAAGTTCGTGCCGTTGAAACCGTATAGGAAGGGGCATGAACCGATGAGGACTTGCTTTTCCTCAAGGATTTCATTCGGTTTTGGATCGATGATTCCTTGGGTCAGGCCGTTGACGAAGATCGTTCGCAGTGAGTAGGCTCGATGGTTTGCGAGTCCGAAGTGCACCGAGTCATCTTGGATGATTCGAGCTTGGTAGCCGAAGGGTCCGTAGATTTCGACGGTGGATCCAACGGCGTATTGGTTGTTTCTTCCGCCACCGTTTGCATCGCTGATACCTTTGACGCGGTAGGTAAGAAAGTGGTGGTCGGGGATAGGCGTCGAGGAGATCAGGACTGGTTTGCCGTTGGAGATCGTAAGCAGATCAAGCCATCCGTCGGCTTGCCAATCTCCCATGTCAAAGCAGTTGTTGACAGAAGCGGTCGAGGTTACGGGATCGAGCAGGGGGATAGGGGCGAATTTGCTGTTGCCTTGATTAAGCAATAGAGTGAGTTTCGAGTCGGAGAGAGCAAACGCATCGATCAGGGCGTCGTTATTCCAATCTCCTACAAGCATTCTTGCTGGTGAATCGGTCAGGGTATAGGAGTTTCTCAATCGAGCGATTTGCCCGAAGTCGGTGGAGGTCAAAGCGATTAAAGCAGGTGCTGTATTCGAGCCGGCGAGGATATCCCAGGAGTAGTCGCCGTTTACGTCTGCGATGCATAACGAGTTAGCATTGGCCAAGCGTGGCGAATTCGTGGAAGGATCCGGCTGATTGCTTTGATTGAAAAGTTCGCGAAATCGGAACTGGCCGTGCTGGATGTTTTCAAGGATTCCGCAGGAGTCTTTTGAGGATACAACAAGATCCAGGTCGACATCTCGATCGAGGTCCACGGCGCACAGGGCCGTGATGGATTGGTTTGGTTCGGGAAGGAGGCTCAGTGCGCCGACATCGCGAAATTTTCGGTTCCCTGTGTTCTCGCGCAGTGAGAGTTTTCCATCAGCGATGATAGCCAGATCGAGATCGCCATCGGATTCCCAGTCGATCGGGCAAATTGCAGAGACGTTCTTGAGGTCTTCTAGGCCGATGTTTTCGTTGAGCAGTGACCACGTCGGTTTGTCTTGTTCTGGGGGACCGATCAAGACGATAGCGATACCTTGTTGGCCGAAGAGGATCAGATCCCGAATCGTTTCATGTCGCATGGCGGAGGCGAGAGAGGAGTCTGCGGTTTGTGGTTCGGTAGTCGTTTCCGCTTGAGAGCGGGGTGCAGGGGTGCCGCGGTGAGCGTCGACGGCGAAGAGGTCGGCGGCGAGAAGGTTGGTTGGAGTCCAGGGGAGTTCGAGGGTGGCGAGGTTGGTCCAGGAGTGGTTTGGGTCGAGTGCCCCGATCAAGAGTTGTTTCTCAGACCAGAGGAGAACTTCGGGTTTGGTGTCGACGTTCCAGTCGTAGAATTTTGTGCCGAGGATGGTGGATGACGGCGGGTTGGGTGATTGCGGGTTGGATGATTGGGGGATGGGCAGTTCGATGGTCGTCAGGGTTGGGGCAGGGGGAGGTGCGGGAGCGTTTTCTGGTGGGC
>JBJONT010000169.1:0-5148 GCA_046051705.1 Planctomycetota bacterium
CAAACCGTCACGAATTCCCTAAACCGTACAATCGACAAAGCCGTAAAAATCTTACTTTTATAGTTGCTTGCATTAACCGCTTCCCGCGCCACCCGGCCTGAAACGTAACCCCAAGTGGACACTTGATCATCTCCTACAAAACAAAAATCCTAACCTCCTGGCAACTTGAAACCATTTAATGCGTACATCACGTGAGACTTCTCATACCACCGTTTTCTAGAAATCGATGACACTCCCGCCCCTCCCCCCAAACCTGCTTGTCGGAGGCAGATCGTCCTTTGCTTGGGTCACGGCCCGGCTTTCGGACTATGCAATTATCGGATGCAATGCCGAAGCGGAGGTGCTATATGGAATCAGTGCGGCTGATCTCGTGGGTCGTTCCATTCTCGAATTGAGCATCGATCCGGAAAGTTCTAAACGCATGATCGATCGTGCGGTGACCGACCCGAATTTGGTTTCATGGCGAAGAGTTCACCGTCGGATCGACGGCACCCCTTTTTTAGCCCACGTGGGGTTCTCGGTTTGTGAGTATCAAGGTGAAACTTTTGTGACCAAGTGTGTGCAGGATGCAAGTGAGATTACAGCAGCCGAGCGACTTCTAGACGAAAGCTATGAACGCTTCCGAGCGGTGGCTGACTATACGTATGATTGGGAAGCTTGGTTGGACAGCAATGGAGGTTTGGTTTGGGTGAATCCTGCCGTCGAACGGATGACGGGCTATTCGGTCGATGAATGCATGGAGATGGAAGAGTATCCGCTACCCTTCATTTTACAGGAGGATAGGGCCAATATTTCGGAGCTGATTCAAGGTGCAAAAAAAGGCTCATCGGGTAATGATTTTGAATTCCGAGTCGTAACCAAAAGCAAAGATGTCCGCTGGTTTGCGGTATCGTGGCAAGCGTTGTTAGACCCGGATGGTCGACAAATCGGAGTACGGATGAGCCATCGAGATATTGGGGATCGGAAACGAGCCGAGGAGCAGTTGCGTATGCAATCGATGCAACTCGAAGAGCTTGCGAGAGCCCGAGCAGAGAAAATCGTCGAGCTTGAACAACGTAAATTGCGGATGGAGAAACTAGCTGCACTTGGAACTATGGCCGCCAGTGTCGCCCACGAGATCAACAATCCAATTGCGGGGGTCAAAAACGCGATTCGATTGGTATCCGAGGATAGTTCCGTTTCGCCTCGAAGCGTTCAGATCCTCGGAATGGTAAATCAAGAAATCAATCGCATATCTCGCATCTTGCAGCAGATGAATCAACTCTGTCGCCCGACAATCGCGGTGCCACAACACGTCAGCCTCAGGCCGTTGCTTCAAGAAGTCATTGAAAGCGTTACAGCCCAATGCAGCCCTAAGAATGTTCAAGTCGCTGTTGAACAATTCGATGCAGAGGAAACCGAAGAGACACGATTATGCGAACTTGAATTTCGCCAAATCATCCACAACCTGATCCTCAACGCATTCGAAGCCTCTCCGGATGGCTCGACGGTGCAGATCAACCTGTGGCGTTCGAGTCCCAGACAGTTAGCCGTGGCAATTCGCGATCGAGGTGAAGGCATTCCTCACGAACAACTTCCTCATATCTTCGAACCATTCTTTACTACCAAAAGTGACTACCGAAGAGCTGGCTCCGGATTGGGGTTGGCTATTTCTAGATCACTCGCACAAGCTTTGGGTGGGACGATTGAAGTCGAGACGCAACTAGGACACGGTTCGCGCTTTACTCTTATAATTCCCACCGAACCTTGAGCTGATTTGCACAAGGCCCCTTTTCCTCTCAGACCATCTGAATACCGCCGATGAAACGCAAAACAAGTATCCTTATCGTTGACGACGAGCCTCTGTTCGGAACGACGACGCAACAGTTTTTGCAAAGCCGTGGCTTCGATGTGCAGTACGTTCCTGACGGACACGAAGGGGAGAGAGCGATACGCTCAAATCGGTTTGATTTGATTGTCGCCGACTTGGATATGCCAGGGAATCGACAACTGGAATTTCTTAAAACATGCCGATTGGAGTTCACCGACACTCCGTTCATTGTTGTTACCGGCAGACCTTCCCTCCCAAGTGCCATCGAGGGAATTCGACATGGGATTCACGATTATTTCCTCAAACCAATCGATCTCGATGACTTGCTTCACAGCGTCGAGCGAGCCCGATGCAACATCGCCGAACCCTCAATATCAGGTGCGGGGGAGCCCGCAGGCACGGGTGCGGGGGAGCCCGCAGATCCCACGAACGCCACCGAAGAACCCTTCCATGAAATCCTCGGCGAGAGCCTCGCGGCACTCACCCTAAAGCACCTTGCTGGACGTGCCGCGCGCTCCAACGCAACAGCGCTGATCCGCGGCGAGAGCGGAACAGGCAAAGAACTTCTTGCTCGCGAGATTCACTCACAAAGCCTACGAAAAACTGGTCCCTTTGTAACCGTTGACTGCGCTTCGATTCCCGAAAACCTCATCGAATCGGCTTTGTTTGGGACAGATCGCAGCCATGTCACAAGTTCATTGAATCCTCAAATCGGATTTATTGCTGCCGCGAACGGTGGAACTTTATTCCTTGATCAGATCGGAGAGGTTCCACCGACGATCCAATCGAAGCTACTTCGATTATTGCAATTTGGGACTTATACACCTGTCGGATCGACAGATGAAAACAAGGTGGATGTTAGAATTCTTGCCGCAACACAGCATGACTTAAGCACCAAAGCACAGGAGGGAACTTTTCGGACCGATCTATACTATCGACTTGCTGTTCTCGAACTGATCTGCCCGCCACTTCGCGACCGACATGGAGATATCCCCCTACTCGCAGATGCTTTTATAAAGCGAATCGCGCATCGAGACCAAACAAACCCTTTCGAATGGAAGCCCGAAGCGATCGAAGCGCTCAGCGAGCATCGATGGCCAGGGAATATCCGCGAACTGCAAAACGTCACAGAGAGAATCGCTTGTTTGACCACGGATTCCCAAATCGATGCGATGGCTGTAAATCAAGCCATAGAAAACAAGAGCACGCAATCGATGCCAACACCACTGAAAGACGAAGAACCAGTGGTGGCTCCAAATTTTACCCACCAAGACTTTCTGTCAAACAACGAGAAACTCTACATTGAAGATCTAATGAGACGCAATCAGGGGAATGTCTCACGCGCAGCGAAAGAAGCGAAGATGAGTCGGCAAGGCTTGCACAAAGCGTTGCTGCGACTGGGTATAAACGCTTCGAATTTTCGCACGTAGGAAACAGGTGAAAACACTTGGTTGCCAAGCTACCCTCTACCAGCAGCTATCCTCTACCAGCAGCTATCATCGAGAAGCTTGTCGACAATCCAAGTATCACCCCAACGATGAAACTTCCTCTCCATCGATTTCCGCTGCAATGATTTGGAGCGTTGCTCCAACGGACGGCGCCTGAGGTATCCCACATGCCCACCGCGATCCGTAATGATTACCTCGGTGCTCGGCGTGTCGTGAGCATCTCGACAGATAAAATATGGGACGATCGGATCGTGTCGATCCACAAGCAACTTCACGCGGGTTTGAAGATTCTTCAGCCAAGGCTTCGAAGAACCTGCGGTGTAATACTCTATCGCATCGCGAAATCCAGCCAATGGCGCAGTGACGGTATCGTCAAGGCGCCGCAGGGAGGAGAAGTCCGCTGACTCCAGACGCTCTTGCCATTGCCGCCAACGCTTGGCTCGTTCACGTATTTGCTTGCGGATCGACCTGAGGAAATAGTTCGCATAAAGGCGATGAATGCCACGTTCGATGTTGCGACAAGCCGCATCGAGGTCGATGGGAGGAGCGACCGAAATCGCTCGAAGAACTTCAAAAGAACACCGCGATCGGTGGTCGGGATCGCAGAGCATTCGCAGGAGAATGTTCCCCCCAAGCGAAACGCCAGCCATGTACCACTGCGTTATGTCAAATGATCGACTGATGTACTGCATCGCATCGCGAATGACCGACGAACAAGCCCCGTGTGGGGGCATGGGTGTCTCACGATACGATTCTCCCGCCCCCGGAAGATCAACTCGGAAAACCCGATAACCCCGCCGAACAAACCCCAGGGCCATATTCGTCATATAAGTCCCAGCATGCGAGGACCCAAGCCCGTGAAGAAGCATCACGCTCGGTCGTGACCGATAGTCATCGCTCCCCTCCGGCAAATTTTCATGCACAAACATGCATCCCATACCGCCGGGCAATGGGCATCGAATGGTCGTCCTCGGTGGCAGATGCGCAATCGGACGGTAGAATCCGGTAATTACCGTCTGAAGGTGACCACTGCGAAGATACCATGGTGGTCGAAATTGTGGTTCAGTTTGAAAACGTCCGTGCGGATCCTGCATCAATGAATATTCTCTGCGTTGGTACTCTGGCCATCGATACGGTCGAAACGCCTGTAGGCAAAAGGGAACGCGTCCTCGGCGGCAGCGCAAGTTACTTTTCGTACGCCGCAAGCTTGTTCGCCCCCGTCCGACTCGTTGGACGAATCGGGTCTGACTGGCCGCCAGAGTATACTCGAATCCTCTCGGAACACGGAGTCGATTGGCGGGGGGTAATGCATGATTCCCATGCCAAATCCTATTTTTGGCACGGTCGCTACCACGCCGATTACCAAGACCGCGATACGCTAAAGATTGAAATGCACGGATTTGACCGCTACGAGCCTAACGTCCCGGATCACTTTCGCGAATCCGACATCGTGTTCCTCGCCGCAGCCATACCCACCGTACAAAAGAAAGTGCTCGATCAGTGTCTTTCCCCCAAACTAGTCTTCGCTGATACCGTCGACATGTGGATTGAATCCACGCGGGAAGAACTCTTGGATTTACTTTTGCGCCTCGACGGCCTGTTTATCAATGACGCCGAAGCACGACAATTGACCGGTTTATCAAGCAGCCTGCAAGCCGCTCACGCTATTCGCAGCCTTGGTCCCACGTGGGTCATTCTCAAAAAAGGAGAACACGGTTGCTTAATCCTCGGACCCAATACCACGCTCGCATTACCAGCCGTACCGACCGTCGCCTTGGTTGACCCGACCGGCGCCGGAGATAGCTTCGCCGGCGGGATGCTCGGATATCTAGCTAGTCGTTACGCAACCCTACGAAATAGCCCTCTCCACAAGAAGGAACTTCGACTTGC
>JBJONT010000170.1:0-6788 GCA_046051705.1 Planctomycetota bacterium
ACAAGCATTGCGAATTCGATGCAAGCATCGATTAACGTACTTCGATTGAAGTGGCTTTCGACCCCCCGCCAAGTTTGTAGGGTGATAAGTGCAACTTCGATAACCAACGAGGAGCACATCAGCAAGCTTAACTTTTTATCTGTACGGGTCGCGCTTAGCGAATGCAGTACCCAAAGGCATGACCAAAGTGTCACTCCCGTTGAGATCCCGAACAGAGTTGCTTTTCGGAACGATAATGGGTCTTCCCACTGCCGATCGAATCCAAGGAAGATCATTGCATGAATCAGACCACTGATTAGCAGTAGCAGTACTGAGACGCGTTCAAAGGCATGTGGCAAACCTAGTTTGCAGAGGTGAACTTTGATCAATCCAATCTACCTGACAATCGAAGAAGAATAAAAATGGAATTGGTTATGGGACGGGAAAGATAGGCGGCAAGACTTCGTGTAAAATCGAATGGGTATCGGGGCTAGTGGTAATAGGGCTATTCGTAATGATGCCAATGGCGAAGTATAACTCATCTCCGAGCTTCTTCCTTGGGAGGTTATTTTGAAATTCCTACGTTCATTCCGAATGCATCGCTCTTTGGGAGTGGTGTTGGCCCTAATTGTTTCGAAGTCTTGCTTGGTTGAGTCGCAAAGCGTTGGGCAGGAGCGAGTCGAAGGGCCATGGAAGATCAAACAAGTCGAGGTTGATGGGGTTGTCTTTGAGATCCCGGAATTTTGTACGTTAGAGAAGGTAACGACTCCCAAGGAGAGTCATTGGCCGATTGTGGCAACGTTTGCACCCGACGGTGGGTTGATTGTGGCCGAATCGGTGTGGAACATGCAATCGAAGGAAACGGTTCAGCAGCAACTCGTATCTCGTCCCCATCGATTGGTTCGATTGCGAGACTTGGATTTTGACGGGCATTACGAATCTCGCCAAGTGATCGCCCAAGGGTTGAGCTTCCCAGAGGGTGTGCTTGCTATTGGTAAAGATATTTACGTGACGGCTCCACCTGAGATTTGGAAGTTTACCGATGCGGATGGAGATGGGGTTTGCGAGGAGAGAGAAGTCTGGTTTGACGGCAAGACGTTAACGGGCTGCGCGAATGACCTGCATGGGCCTTGGTTGGGACCTGATGGTTGGATTTATTGGTCCAAGAGTGCTTTTGCAGAGCAGACCCATCCGATCCTTTCGGACGTCCCTTGGGAGGGACTTCCGCGTAGGGACAAACCTTGGACGAGCAAAGCATCGCACTTGTATCGCAGGCATCCGCTCGGAGGGGCGATTGACCCAGTGATGACCGGTGGGATGGACAACCTAGTGGACGTGGCTTGGTTGCCTAATGGAGATCGGTTTTTTTGTGCAACGTTTCTTCATCATCCTCGCAATGCCGTGCGGGATGGAATTGGCGCGGCAACCTACGGGGCATTGTTTGGTAAGCCGCATGCTGTTATCGATGGTCATCCGCGAACGGGGGCGTTGATGGAGCCAACGGTAGAGCTGGGGCCTGCTGCCCCTGCTGGATTGATGTCACTGGGCTCGATCGTTCCGCCAGGTATTGTGGATCCTGAACTTGGTGCATTGCTCTGCTCGCAGTTTAATCTTCACCAAATATCCCTTCATCCGCTGCGTCGCGACGGCCAAGGGGCTGGCTACCAAGCCGCCAGCATTCCGATCTTGCGAACAGAGCGAATCGATTTTCATCCGGTAGATGTCCTGCTCGATAGCGATGCTTCTATTCTGATTGTCGACACGGGTGGATGGTATGACCTTTGTTGCCCAAGTTCGGGGACGGATCAGCGAGTCGCCGATGGTGGCATTTATCGCTTAAAGGGACTCACTAACGAATGCCGAAGTTTGGCCGAGCATCAGCGACTTGTACCTCAAGCAGTTGCGTTTGATGCTTTGGCGGATCAAGCACAAAAGACAATCGAGGAGGCGAGTCGGGGGAATACAGGCTGGAACAAGCGTCGAATGCTTACGGACTTGTCGGATGCGTTTGCTCGGCTTGGTTTAAACCCACCGGATGAAGCCAAGACGCGGTTGGAAGGGATCGTTGGGCGAGGGGTGAAGGATAGCGATGAATCGGTTAGTTTGTTAGCCATGCATTTTGCAGCCTTGCATCGGCTCGATGGTATCAGGGACTTGGCTCTGAGCATGTTGAAAGATTCGAGCGCGGTCAAGCGTCGAGGTGGGGCCGAGTGGTTGGGCCGTGTTGGAATCGATACGGAGCTGCCGATTGTTCTTGAAGTGCTGCGTGGGGGTCGTGGAGATAGGACGTTGCAGCATTCCTTGCTTTATGCGTTGATCGAAGGGGCCAAGCCGCAAGCTTTAGAGAGTGCTTGGGCGTCAAACGCAAAACAGATAAGTCAGGGATTCGGTGAATCGAGCGAAACGTTTGCAGACACGTTTGCAGACACGGTTGCACTTTTGCGTGTGCTCGATGGCCGCGGGAAACTTGATACGACACATGTGCAAGGTTTGTGGTGGTGTGCATTATCGTCGAATCGAGAGATCGCGGAATTCGGTTTTGATGCGATCGAGCGCCATCCCCAATGGTTGCCTGAGTTACTGGAGAATGTAAAAGCTTGGGAAGCAAGTTCGCTTGGTGAGTCTGCCGAGACCGAGTCTGCCGAGGCTAAGTCTTCTCAGGCCGAGTCTGCCCAGACCAATGGGCTGATGTCCCAGCAGGTTCAAGCGATTTCTCGATTGATAGCGAAGTGGTCGGATAAGCCAGAAGTTGTGGAATGGGTTGCACAAAGGTTTCGATCACCCGTTGAATCGTCGCCAAGAGCGTTTGAGCTGTCTTTGGGTATCTTGGATTCGATGCGATCGCGAGCGATGCCAACGCAGTGGGGCTTACCTGTAAGTCAGTGGCTGGGGAACTCGTCGTCGCAAGTCCAGAGTCGCTTGCGAGATACATTGCGAGGCGCACAGTGGAAGGGCGATGCCAAGGAATTTAGCCATGTTGTCCTGAGCATCGTTGATCAGTTGGCCAATAAGCAAGGGGGCGACCGAACGGAGAGCGAAAAAGATCTCGAGCGACTTCAATGGTTAGCGTTGATACCCAACGGGACCGAGATTCCTGTTGATAGCGAAGCTTTGGTGCTTGGTGCGGCGTTGAAGGAGTCTGCCGCAGGGGATCAAAGCGAATCGGAAGTTCAGCTGCAGCTTCAGCGCCAAGCTTTAGGCTGGGAGATCCTTCCGAATTTGCGATTAGTCAAGCCTGAATCACGCACTCAGTTGCTCATGGGGTTACCGCAGGTTGGCGTGTTGCAGTTGCCTAAGGTGATAGAAGCATATCTTCGGGGCGCAAGTGATTCTCAGGAGGATCAATTGATCGAAGCAATGGACCGCTTGGCCGCGTCAAAGTCATTGTCGATGGAAGGAACGGTGGCGTTATTGGGGTCGCTTGGAAGGCAGAGTCAGGGGAAGTGGAAGGAGTCGTTTTTGAAATGGCAGCAGCCGCAAGAGGATGTGCGAGCGGGAGTCGATCAGTGGATGGCGAAGTTGCAACCGGGTGATGCTCGTCGTGGGTACCAAGTGTTTCGCTCTTCAAAGGCAACGTGTAGCGCTTGCCATCAGGTTGGCTACGTAGGTGGTAATGTTGGGCCAGTGCTCAGTCGCATCGGTCAATCGCGCTCTCGACGTGAGTTGCTTGAAGCGATCTTGTATCCGAGCGCGAGGTTAGAGCAAGCCTATCAGGGGATCAAGGTACGAACTGTCGAGGGAGATGTAGTTCAGGGGTTAGTGGTCTCGGAGACCGCTAACGAATTGGAGCTACAAGTATCAGCGGATGTCCGAAGAAGGATTTCGAAGGGAGAGATCGAGGCGAGGGAAACAAGCACTGTATCGATCATGCCGGTAGGCTTGGAGAATCAGCTATCGATTGAAGAACTGTCGGATTTGATTGCGTTCCTTGAGAACGCCAAGTAGGCACGTTCGAGGAGAAGTCAGTTGGCGAGTGCCACTGGGTTCTAAGAACTACAGGATAACGTGGAGCAACCGGGTTTGTTTCGAGCCCATTCGGGGCGTTTTTGCGCGAAGGCTTGCATGGCTGGTTGTTCGTCATAGGGGTTGCGGAGTACGTCGAGCAGTTGGGAGATACGCGACGGGTCGCCCGCTTCGGCTTCTTCGATGGCTTGCTGAGCTAGATAATTCCGCAGGACGAAGCGCGGGTTTGCACGCTTCATCAATGCGAGCCGGTTGGCCGAAGGGATGCCATCGTTATGGGAACGCATTTCGTAGCGAGTGAGCCAGGACTCAAGCTGCGTAGCAAGTTCGGTGTTGTTGGATTCCTCGCGATAGAAGGAGCCTTGGAAATGCTCAAGGGCTTTTCGGCGTCTTGAGTCACTCGTGGCACTCTTGGCAAGTGAATCGGTTGAAGTGTGACTTGGCATCCAGGAGGCGAGGAGTTGGTAGAACCAAGTCATATCGATTTCGGTAGACCGGAGCAATTCGAAGAGGTCTTCGACGAGTGGGCTGTCTTGGTCTGAGTCCCAGGAGGAGAGTCCGAGTTTTCGAGCCATGGAATTTTGCCATTGAGATCGCATGGTTTCGACGTAGAGTTTCATCCCTTCTTCGAGGGAAGTTGAATCATCGACGCAGGGAGCGATAGCATTGGCAAGTTGAGCGAGGTTCCAGTAGGCGATTTGCGGTTGTTGACCGTAGCAATATCTGCGGCCTTGCGCATCGGTGGTATTTGGTGTCCAAGTCGGATCGTAGTCTTCGAGCCATCCGTAGGGGCCATAATCGATGGTCAGCCCGAGGATCGACATGTTGTCTGTGTTCATAACACCGTGGACGAATCCCACACGCATCCATTCGACGATCATGATCGCGGTGCGTCTGCAGATTTCGTGGAACCATGCGACGATGGTTTCTTTTTCGACGGTTTCATTTTTGACAGAATCTTTTTCGGTTGGGCGCGATGATGGTAGGAGTTCCGGGAAGTCGGTGAGAATGACGTAATCGATCAGTTTTTTAAGTAGTTCAACTTCTTGGCGGGCTGCGAGGATTTCAAAGTTTCCGAATCGAACGAAGGAGGGGGCGACACGGCAGACGATAGCGCCTGGTTCGCGTCGCGGGCGACCGTCGTAGAACATGTCGCGTACGACCTGTTCGCCGGTACCGATCAAACATAGGGCGCGGGTGGTCGGAACGCCCAGGTGGTGCATCGCTTCGCTACAGAGGAATTCACGAATGCTTGAACGGAGCACGGCAAGTCCGTCGGCTTGGCGGGAGTAGGGTGTTGGTCCGGAACCTTTGAGTTGCAGCATCCATCGCTTGGAGTCTGAGCCGATGACTTCACCGAGATTGATTGCGCGACCATCACCGAGTTGACCTGCCCAGTGACCGAACTGATGGCCACCGTAGCACATCGCAAAGGGCTGCATTTCGGGAAGAAGTTCTCGGCCTGAGAATGCGTTGAGAAACCACGCGGATTTCGTCTCCTCAGGACTTACCCCAAGTAGGTGAGCGACTTCATCGGCGACGCAAAGGAGTTTGGGATCGGCGGGCTTTAATGGCCAAGCTTTGGAGTAGCAAGCGCCCCGAACTTGTCTCGGCTGGCGGCTTAAGGCGATATCCGATGAAGTGGGGGTTGAGTGGTTTGGTGTGTTCGCGATGGGATCCGCGGGAAGTTGGTCGACGAATCGATTCGCAAATTTCAGGGGCATTGGGTTCCTGTTCCCTTGGAAAGGTGATCGGCTTGAATCGATGTAAGCGATTCGGGTATGAGTACCATTATCAATCCAGGGGCATGATTTCGACTTTTCGAAAGTCGATAGGGTGGCTTTCGGATTGCAGAGAAATGGTGCCGTGGTCAAGCATCAGTTGATCGTTTTGGATGATGCGTTGCGCGTTGGCGTCTTTGGGGTCGAGTTGTGGTCGTTGGTATTCAAGAACGACTTGGCCGTCGAGGATGTGTCGGATGACTTCATTGCCGAGGACTTCGATTTCGGCGGTGACCCATTGTTCACCGTGGTAGGTATTCGACTTGGAGTTGGTGCAGTGTTGGGTAAAGAGCTTGCCTTGCATTTCGACGTTGGTGCCTGGGCTGCATAGGTTCAAGGTTGTGCGGGGGTTTTTTCCGTCTCCACCGAGGAACTGGACTTCGATCGAGCAAGGGAAGTCTTGATCGAGAGACATTGTTTCGGGGGTTTGGCCATGAAGCATCACACCGCTGTTTCGGATCGCCCAGCCGGGGCCGCCGGTAGCTTGATTGCCGACAAAACGATATTCGATTCGCAAACGATACTTTGAAAACGTGTGCTTGTAGAACAGGTGGCCGAAACGTTCTTGGAATTGTTCGTATCCATCGTAGCGGACTTGGATCATCCCATCTTGGACGCGGAAGGTATTGGCAAAGTTTTCACCGAGGGGGTATCCTCGAATTTTTGGAGCCCACCCTGAGAGATCTTGGCCGTTGAAGAGTTGATGCCATTGTCCTTTAGCCAGATCGGCAGAAGGTGTTTGGTTTTGTGGTTGTTTCATGAGGTCAAGGTGAACGCGGGCCACATCTCCCATGTAGCCTTTGACGTCTTCGGCAACCGATTTTTCGATCCATGGTAGAGCTTTGTCTGGAAACCCAAGGGCATCGTAATACAGTCCTACGTAGAGATAGCCGTAGAATCGGTCGTAATCGGTGCCGTCGATGACCTTTCGATTCCGTTCAGCGGCCGCGATGACCTGTTCGGGAGTAGCTTTCCCTTGGATCATGTCTTGGACTTGCATCATAGGGACGCGTAGGTCTCTGCCGGAGAGGAGGACATCTTTTTGAGCCGTAGCGACATCGTTGA
>JBJONT010000171.1:0-5972 GCA_046051705.1 Planctomycetota bacterium
GCAAGCCCACACATTTGACTGCTCTGCTTAGCTAGTTAGCTAGCATCCAAAGACTCTACTGGGGTAAACCATCAGGGCACCCCCGGATTGACCAATCACCAACCGTACGATTAACACAAACTGCTACCAGAAGCCCTGATACCTCCTAAGCGAGTATCAGCAAAGTAGATGACTTGTCAGCAAAGCAGATGACTGTAGTACCGCTACCAGCTTAGCCTATAACACAGTGCAAATAATGCCATATCGGACGAGTCAGTCGCGAATACGGCAACTCAGATGACGGAGACTTCCGTATTACCCCCCTGTCCAGCAACCCTGTCCAGAAACCCCGTCCAGCAACCCTGTCCAGAAACTCCGTCCAGCAACCCAAGTTCGGTGGAACTTGGGTGTTCAAGGACCAAGACTTAGTCGTCACATAGATCAGTGCTCGGAATGATGGACGCTGATTTCGGAATCAATTGCTCGATAACTCGCATACAAAACTCGAGCGCGACAAACCGTGCCTGACGGGCTTGTTGATTTAATGCGGTTGGTATTTCTTGAAATCGCGCTACGATATGCACAACCAAAGAGGTGCTAAGTGAATTTCAAGTCTCCCACCGAATGCCGCGATCAAATCATTCTGTTTCCAAATAAACTAGACAGAGCGATTCCCAGTGATCATCCGGTTAGATTGCTTGATGACATTCTAAAACGCATCGATTAGAAGCCTTGGGAAGCTAAATGCATTTGGTTTGTGGCCAACGACCGATGCCCCCTAGCGTGATCGCTGGAGTTATTCTTTATGGGATCCTTAAACGAATCCGAACCACCCGCGGCTTGGAAGAGGCGATTGAGGTTCGACTCGATGTCCGATGGCTCTGCTCCGGACAGAGTATCGACCATACGACCATCAGCATGTTTCGATTTACGCATAAAGAGCTTATCAAGGAACTATTTGTCCAGGTCGCCCTTATCGCCCGACAGGTTGGACAACTTACCCTTGATACATTGGGTTTTGACGAGACAAAGATCAAGGCAAGCAGTTGACGTAGTGGGTCTCGTACATCCAAGGAAATCCTGGAGGCAAAAGCGGATCTCTCGAAACGATACGATCAGATCCAGGCTCAACCCGACCTAGATGACAAGGAGGATCAAGAGCGCATGGGGGGGAGTCTCTCCAGAGTCTACACGAAGAGTTGGCCGATATCCGCCAGCGTAAATCAAAGGTCGACTCGGCTTGCGCAGAGCCGGAGTCTCTGCAAAAGCAAGGAGGAAAGATTCCCGATCGTTTACCGATCACGGATCCTCAATCGAGAACCAATCCAAATAAAGAAGCGGGATTCGCGCCGAACAACACACCGACAGTAACGGTGGATATCGACTCGGGATTGATCGTCGGAACCGATGTTCACACATCTCCGGTCGAAGAGAAATTCATGATGGGCCAGATCACTCAGGTGGTCGAGTCTTTCTCCATGGAGGTAGAGCCCAAGGAATTACTTGCGGATGGATTGATTTGTTCTGGGGAGAAACTAGCAGCATGTAAAGATCGAAAGATCGACTTGTATTCCCCTATCAAGCTCAGTGTCGATTCTTCCAATGCTGCATTTCGCGAAGACTTAATACAGCCTGTTGCAAGTGAATTGCTTGATCAACTACCGATTCTCAAAACCAATCATTCTGATGGCAGAAAGACTTCGCAATTCCATAAGAACGCCTTCGTGTACGACGCGGATAAAGACTGCTATTGGTGTCCAATTGGCAAAGCAATTCCTCACTCGAGGATTGCAGAGAGTCTCGTGCGAGTGGTTGTGGCTAGTAGCTGCATTCAATTTCAAGCAACTCATAGGCCTGCTGACGAGGTGCACGGGACCTCCACCCTGCGGCCCAAGCATCGTAGCTCTTCCCTGTCAACAGTTCCTCCAAACCCAAAAAGCCACGATAGAAAATCTGAGTACCCTGCTGCGCGGGGGCCTGGGGGAAAACTAGCCCCCAGTCGCCGAAAATCATTCAAATCAACAAGCCCCGATAACACCGTGCTCAAAATTAGTGTACGCGGTGGCCCGGCTTGGCTCCCGAATCAGCACTGAGCAAAAACACCTCCACGCCCCCTGTTCCCGCCGCTGTGACCATCCCCTCACTCAACCCAAACTTCATCTGCCGCGGTTGAAGATTGGCAACTATCACGACCAGTCGCCCTTCAAGCTGCGCTGGTGTGTAAGCCGCTTTGATCCCAGCGAAAACCGTTCGTGTGACATCTCCGCCAAGGCTAACTGTCAGCTTGATGAGCTTCTTCGCCTCCGGAACCTCTTCCGCTTTGATGACCCGCGCAACTCGCAAATCGACTTTCATGAAGTCTTCAATGGTGCAGGTCGGTGCAAGCGGCTCGAGCGTAAGTGGCTCCGCTGAATCGACAGAAACAGCCGCCACCACGTTATCTGCTGGCGCTGGATTCGCTCCCGCAGTGGGATTTGTTCCAGGGGCTGGTGCGGCCGCCGAAGTTGCGGCCTGTGTGTCTTTGCTCTCTTCAATCATTTGCTCTACCTTCTTTAAGTCAACGCGTTGCATGAGGTGTTCGAACTTGGATAGTTTCATTCCAACCAATGGCCGATACGCATCGCTCCAAGAGTGGATCTCACTTTGGAACAATGTACTGCATTGATTGGCCAATCTTGGTAAGACCGGGGCTAGGTAGACACAGAGCTGGCGGAATAAGTTCAGCACAATCGTGCAGACTTCCTGAAGCCGTGCATGCTGCTGTGGGTCTTTTTTAAGTGTCCACGGAGCCGTGTTTTCGACGAATCCGTTCGCCGCATCGGCGAGCTCCATAATGAGCCGCATGGCCCTTGAGTAGTCTCCTTGCTCGTAAGCTTCGGCAATCCTCTCTCCAGCTTCTTGGGCTGCCGAAAACAACCCACCATCTTCGGGATACACTTCGCAAAGCCCGGTGGTTTCAACGAACTTCGCGGTGCGACTTGCCAGATTCACAACTTTACCAACAAGATCGGAATCTATTTTCTGAGCGAACTCGGTAAGGTTTAAATCGATGTCATCGAGACGTGGCCCAAGCTTGCTGGCGTAGTAATATCGCAAATAGGACGGGTCGAGGTGATCGAGATACTTCCTTGCACGCACCATCGTTCCTTTGCTTTTCGACATTTTCTCTTTGTCGACCGTGAGGAACCCATGGATATGTACGAAAGTAGGAAGTGAGAACCCTGAAGATTGCAAAACACCAGGCCAAAAAAGGGTATGGAAGTACGCAATGTCTTTTCCGATGAAGTGATGGATCTGCGTCGACGGGGATTTCCACCAATCCTCTAGTGATTCGTTGTTTTGTTTGCACCATTGCCAAGTGGAAGCGATGTAGCCAATGGGAGCATCGAACCATACGTACCAAAAGTTCCCTGGGCTATCGGGTATCGCGAATCCGAAATAGGGTGCGGGCCGGGATACGTCCCAATCGCGAAGCGGCTTACCTAGGAAGTGACCTTTGAGGTAGTTTGCGACTTCGGGCTGTAAGTGTTCGCCAGACTGAGTCCATTGATCGAGGAAAGCATGAAGCTGCTCGAGTTGGACGAACAGATGTTTCGCAGTCTTCTTGACCGGTGTCGCACCACTAAGTGCACTTACTGGATTAATCAGATCGGTCGGTGAATAAGTCGCCCCGCACTTGCTGCAGTTATCTCCGTATTCATCGCTCGCCTTGCAATTCGGACACGTACCTTTGACGAAACGATCTGCAAGGAACGTGCCAGCTACTGGGTCAAAGAGTTGCTCGACATCGTCTTCGCGAATGAGATTGGCTTCTCGAAGCGAACTCCAAATCTGTTTGCAAAGCTCGTAGTTCTCCGCCGAGTTGGTGCTACCGTAATGATCGAAGGCGATATCGAAGCCGGCGAAGTCTTTTTCGTGAGCATCTTTCATCTCTGCAATGAGCTCTTCTTCGGATCGACCTTCCTGTCTCGCGCGGATCATGATCGCGGTGCCATGGGTGTCATCGGCGCAGATGAAGATGCATCGGTTTCCTCGTAGCTTTTGAAATCGCACCCAAATATCGGTTTGGATGTATTCGACGAGGTGGCCGATATGGATGTGCCCATTGGCGTAGGGCAAAGCGGCGGTTACCAGCAGTTTCTTTTGGCTCATTGTTTTGCGTTCTGTTGGTAGGGTATCGGCGACGGATACGGCATTTGATACGTGATGGTTTTGCCGATGCAAGGAGTTGATTTGCAGGGGTTAAAGTTTATTCGGATCATTAATTCTCGGTAGTCCAATCCGCAGGGGATTGGAGTATGATAGAGCTTTGCTTGGCCGTTGCGTTGATCCCTCCCTCGAAAACCATCCTAAGACTATGAATCCTCAGCAAAAACCTTCGCAAAACGCTTGGCAATTGCACGCTGCTCGATCAACGCGACGGCAGCTTTTTGGGCTTGGCTCGCAAGGGCTTGGGGTCGCTGCCCTCGCAAGTCTGCTTGGGGCTGATTCCGCATCTGGAAGTGAGAATTCCAGCCTGCGACGAGGCGAAGCTGGATTGCCTGGTTTGCCGCATCATGCTGCGAGTGCGAAGCGGGTGGTGGTACTTTGGCAAGGAGGCGGGCCGTCTCACACCGATTTATTCGATGAGAAGCCCTTGATGGTCGAGCAAGCGGGGAAGGATATCCCGGATTCGGTCCGAGGAGCAACCCGCTTGTCGACGATGTCCAGCGGCTACGCGAAATGGCCTTGTTTGCCCGCGATCAAACCTTTTGAAACTTATGGCAAATGCGGGATGCGATTGAGCAGCATGTTGCCCAACGTAGGTAGCATCGCTGACGAGATTACTTTGGTGCGATCGATGTACACCGAGGCCGTTAATCATGCGCCCGGGGTCACATTCTTCTTGACGGGATCTCAAGTCCCTGGACGTCCTAGCATGGGTGCATGGTTGTCCTACGGTCTGGGAAGTGAGACGGATAATCTTCCTACCTTCGTGGTGATGACCTCAAGCGATAAAGGGAAGACCTGCGGGCAGTTGTTCTTTGACTACTACTGGGGTAGTGGGTTTTTGCCAAGTCGCTACCAAGGAGTTCGATTTCGCAACACCGGAGATCCTGTACCGTACTTAGCGAATCCCGAAGGGGTGTCACGTGAGATGCGCCGTGCTATGCTCGATGATTTATCGGCGATGAATCAAATGCACTTGGAGAGTTTTGCAGACCCGGAAATCGAGACCCGGATCGCTCAATATGAAATGTCGTATCGGATGCAAACCAGTGTACCGGAGCTGTTGGACTTTTCGGATGAGTCTGCTGCAACGATCGAACGTTACGGATCCGATGCTTTGAATAAAGGTAGTTTTGCGAATAACTGTCTTATTGCTAGAAGACTCTTGGAGCGAGGGGTTCGTTTTGTTCAATTGATGCACGCTGGCTGGGATCAGCACAATAATCTCTACACGCAATTGGCTGAACAGTGCAAGGATACCGAAGGCCCTGCGGCGGCGCTGGTAAAAGATTTGAAAGACCGCGGCATGTTAGATGATACGCTTGTGGTCTGGGCTGGAGAGTTCGGCCGAACACCATTCGGGCAAGGGGACCCGAACAAGCCCAACGGCCGGGATCACTTCGGTCGAGCGTTCAGTTGGTGGATGGCAGGTGGTGGCGTACGCCAAGGCCACGTTGTGGGCGTGACGGATGACTTCGGTTGGAATATCACTGAAGATCCAGTGCACGTGCATGACATGCAAGCGACGATCATGCATCTATGCGGGATCGATCACGAACGATTGACCTTTAGGTATCAAGGACGCCAGTATCGTCTGACGGATGTGCATGGAAAGGTTGTCCAAGGAATTCTCAAAGCACCTGTGTGATTGGGTTGAGGATTGCGAAGCACTAAGTTGCTACACCGTATTGCTATGCAATGATGTTATGCAACGCTGTGACACGGCATTGTGACACAATGCTGTGACTAGAACCCGCGTCGTTCAAGAAGCGGTGGTGGTGCGA
>JBJONT010000172.1:0-9248 GCA_046051705.1 Planctomycetota bacterium
TTCGTGCAATATTTTGCTTATGCCTGAGGGAACATCTAAGGAAACGATTCTACAAAAAAGCGATTGGCTGGTTGAAGCCTGCAAATTGCACGGATACCGTTATTGCCAACGTCTCCACATCGACCTTTTTGGCAACAGTAGGGGCACCTGATTTCAAAGGAAAAAATTTCTTTCTTACAATCACAGGAATACTTATTAAGATCCCATGCCCTACCGAATCTGTAAGTCCATCGAGGTCGAAAACGGCCACATGCTCACTAAGCATCCCGACAAATGCCAATTTCCTCACGGACATACCCGGAAAGTGGAAATCGTGCTGGAGTCTGCGGATCTCGATGAGAACCAGATGGTCTGCGACTTCAAGATTATCAAAGCCGCGCTCGGCGAGTGGATCGACCGCTTCGATCATGCGCTTTGCATGAACACCGACGATCCCGCCTACGCCGACTTCAAGGCCCGCTACGGCGACCGGGTGATTGGCTTCGAGCATCAGGATCCGACAACAGAACTCATGGCTAAGACTATGTTTGACCATGCTGTCAAAGCGTTGGCCGATTATTCCGGATCGTCCAACACTCGCTACCCGCTCCGCCCGGATGTCCGCCTCCTGTCCGTCCGCGTCTGGGAAACCTCGTCCTCATGGGCCGAATACTCCGCCTGAAATCTATGTCCGATTTACCTGCCAAACTCCCCGACATCCAAGCGACTCCCGACGAGCGTGGCATCGCCATCGATCAAGTCGGCATCTCCGATCTCCGCTACCCCATCCAGATTCTAGACCGTGATGGGAAACCCTTCCCCACTGTGGCGATGATCTCGATGTCAGTCCACCTGCCGCACCACTTCAAGGGCACCCACATGAGCCGGTTCCTAGAGGTGCTTTCGGTCCATGAGGGTGAGGTCACCATGCACACCCTCCCGGCCATCCTCCACGACCTGAAACAGAACCTCGATGCCGAGGAAGCCCACATCGAGGTTTCGTTCACCTACTTCGTCACCAAGAAGGCACCTGTCAGCGGTGCTCCCGCCAAAGTGGGTTGCGACTGCACCTTCCTCGGCACCTCGAATGGCACAAACGACCGCTTCGCCCTGCGTGCCACGATCCCCGTCACCACCCTGTGTCCGTGCAGCAAGGAAATCAGCGAATACGGCGCGCACAACCAGCGGGGATACGTCACACTGGAAGTCACTCCGAAGCAGAAATCCGGCGGCGGTTGGGAGTTGATCTGGATTGAGGAACTCATCGATGTCGCCGAACGCTCCGGTTCCGCACCAGTCTATGCATTGCTCAAACGCCCCGACGAGCGTCATGTCACCATGCAAGCTTATGAGAACCCGGTTTTTGTCGAAGACGTGGTGCGCAATGCTGCGGCGCTTCTCAGGTCTGATTCCCGAATCGCATCTTTCAGCGTCCGAGCAGTAAATCACGAGAGCATCCACGACCACAATGCCTTTGCGGTGGTTGTTTCAGGAAACGCGTAAAAAATGCCAAAACGAAGCCCAAACCCCAATATTGGAAAATTTGTCCGTAGTAGCGTCAATGACTACGGGATAGGAAAGATCGTCGATTCCAATTTGGACTTGGCTGTTGTTGAGTATTTTGATACTCCCATTGCAGAAGAGCGGATAACAGAACTAGTTCCTTTTGATGAAAGCCTCAGGCCCGTTAGGTTACAGCGACAAACTCGAGTCTACCTCTACGACAAGCAGGCTGGATTCTGGCGAATGGGTCGTGTTCACGCTCATATCGATGATATGGTGTATGTCGACCTCCCGAACAAACAGTCCGTAGTCATTCCTGAGACCGAGGCCTTTGTCCGCTGGGATCGACCTCTTGGGGACCCTTGGTCTCACCTCGAAGCGAGACTGACAGAAACTCCTTTCTTCCATGTAGCGCGATCGTCGTTGATAGCGGAGTTGACCGAGCACCGCGCAGCTTCATCAGGGATGACAGGATTACTCTCTGCCCCAATTGAGTTGGAACGCCATCAGGTTGAGGTAATCAATCGGATACTTAAAGATCCGTGCCAGCGCTATCTGCTGGCTGATGAAGTCGGTTTGGGGAAAACCATCGAGGCTGGGGTTGTCATACGCCAACATTTAATCGATAACCCAGTCTCTCACTCGGTCCTTATTATTGTCCCGGAGGGATTGGTCGATCAGTGGATCACGGAGTTACACGATCGCTGCCAGATCAGCGCGTTGCAATTTGGCCATAAAGTGGAAGTTATCACTTACTCCGAAGCGCTCGCTTGGAAGGGAGGTTCTCCTGATTTTCTCGTAGTAGATGAGGCCCACCAAATTGTCGGAGAAGGAGAACTTTTCGATTGGCTCCGTCATACCAGTGCCCCTGAACGGTGCTCAAAACTCCTTTTGCTTTCAGCAACACCGGTTCTTCGCAACGAGAAAGGATTTCTCTCTTTGCTCCATCTCCTTGATCCTCTGGTGAATAAACTCGAAGACGCCGAGGCATTTCGACAACGAGTCGCGAAACGCCAGGAGTTGGCCAATCTATTTGCCGAATTTGCGGAGGATCAGGACATCTTCCATATACCGGTGGTAACTCAGGATTTGAAAAATCGGTTCCCAGTCGACAAACGCCTTACCGCTATGCTTGACGAAGTCGAAGCGGAGGTGCTGAGGTGTCAGGCTCAAATGGTTATAGAGAACCCTCAGTCACTTAAACGGGCCATAGGCAAAGCGCGCGCTCACCTCAGTGAAAGCTATCGGTTACACCGAAGGGTATTACGTAATCGTCGAAACAAAGATCTCAATGAGATTCTGACAGGACGTGACCGATTGGAATTAATTCCTTTTCCCGACCAAGGCGCGGTCGATCTGGAGGAAGCACTGGAGAATTGGCGATCTAATGCGGTTGCATCGCTCTGGGCTGAGCCTGATACCAAGCGAGAGAAATCCCTAGTTACGATTTTTGTGTGCTTACTCCAGGCAACTTGGTGTGATCCCGAGGCACTATTCCAACTAGTGAAGATCCGAAAAAAGCTCATACCCGCCTGCATCAGGGACTTCGGGCCTCTCATTGATGAATCCCAAATTCGCTTGATGTCAGAACTACCGTACTTTATAGACGAAGAAACCTCGCTTGATCGAATACTGGCTTTGGAAGAAAGGCTTGGGTTCTCGCGGAAGGAACGTCTGGCCCGTCTTGGAAAAGTTATCAAGCAGGTCTTTGAGACTGACAAGCGGATTGACAGGCTTGTTTTTTTCGCTACCAGTCCTGCGTTTGCCGACGACCTTTACGACCATCTGCTTGCGAAATACGGGGATGCAATTATAACACGGCATGCAGTAAATGATAATGGCTGGAAATCTCGCTGGAAGCGCCCCGGTCCGCAGTTTCTCATCTGCGATTGGACAGCTGAGGAGGGATTGAACCTTCAGGGCGGGTTCACATGCATGATACATGTCGACCTACCGCTTTCCCCAAACCGTATGGAGCAACGAATTGGTCGACTAGATAGATTTGGCACCCGTAGACCGTCGATATCATTCATACTTGATACTCCAGAATGCCAATTTTCGAGCGCATGGCGAACTTGCTTGAATGAAGGGTGGAAGGTATTCTCTAGATCAGTCGCAGCTCTTCAGTATGTCATCGATGAGGAGATGCAAAAACTCCTTCCGCAACTCTTTCAAGAGGGAGTCGATGCTTTAAATGGCGCGGGAGAACGCCTATCTACACAAGAGGGGATCGAAGAGGAATTCCGACTCATTCGCAATCAAGACGCTCTTGATGCCATCGAGACATCCTAC
Source organism: Planctomycetota bacterium (assembly GCA_046051705.1). GTDB lineage: Bacteria > Planctomycetota > Planctomycetia > Pirellulales > Pirellulaceae > JBKCUI01. Next base: position 3,775 of record JBJONT010000172.1, read on the forward strand.
AGGAAGGATACGGAAGAATTACTAGAAAAACTCGAAGCCGTATCTGCAAATTGGAGGCGATTTCATGAAGTTGTCGATGCTTGGATGCTTGAACGTTTGCACTTCATACGTGTTGGCGACCCCTCTGAAAATGACTTGGTGTTCCGCTATCATTACCACATATCGCAGAAGGGACGTAATACGCTTTTGTCGCAGGAACAGTTCATGCGATGGTTTAACAGCGGAGTAGATTCTAGGGCAAAGCACAGACTTTTCAATCAACCGCTAAGTCACGCAATGTCCTTTTCAAGACAGACTGCTTGTGCGCGAAATGTCGGTTTGGCGGGACTGGGCAATCCATGGATCGACTGCATTTTGGCTCATTCGAAACAGGATGACAGGGGAAGCTCATTTGCTTTATGGCGAATGGCCAATTCAAAAAACCTACCTGAGGGAGAAATCGGGCGCGTGATTTTCCGACTCGACTATCTGATCGAGGCAAATTTGGGGGAAGACATAAACGTTGCGATTAGGCGTAAAGCTGATGCGGCATTCGCCCCTATATACAAAACGCTCTGGATCGATCAGGATCTCACAATACCAGATAAAGAATCACTAGAGTGGATAGAGGAACCGTATTGTCCTCAAGAAGATACAAACATTCGCGCCGAGCATTGGGCACAAGCGATTAAAATCATTGGAATTAAAGACTGGGCGGGACTTTGTAGTCAGGTGCACTCAACAGCAGAGGGACTACTTCGTGAGCAAACGAACCTGAAGTCAATCGTCGATGATGCTGTGAAACTGTTTACAGAAAACACTCAAGAAGCCGAAGAACAAGCGCAGAGTCGTCTTGAGATGTTCGGAAAGGAAAACTCAGGCTTGGAATTGGAATTTGAAGAACAGGCACGGGTCGCTAGGATTGTGATGGACGCCATCAGCGCACCGAAAGTCAGATTAGACTCTTGTGGCGTAGTATTCCTGGCGAGCGTGGAACTAAACCTCAAAAGTGAAGGAGAAATCGCATCATGAGTGCCATCTTGACGATCAAGCAGGCACTTAGTCAGTGGCCACCTACAGGACATATGTCTGGTGACGAACTTGGACAAAACACTGCGGAACCGCACCTCCGACTTTGGAATGCACTTCGGATTGCCCGTGATGGAAGCGAGGCAATAGGACCACGTGACTTGGCATCACTTCTTCGTCACTCATTGCGTTACGAAGAAGAGCGTTTCAATGGTAACATCAAACTTCAGGTTCCAAGAGAAACGGTCGCACCGTGGCCGAGTGCTGCAATTTGGAAGGAGCATGGATTCTTTGTTCAGACCAAGGAAGATCATTATCAGATTCGAGCAGATAGGTGGAATCGTCACGAATGGATCTCCAAATTGCATACTCATCGAGATTCTGATGCTGAATCGCCATTTTCAGCTGCGGATGGGGCAAAGCCACGCCGTCCGTCTCGCAAACCAGTTCCACTTGACCCAGCACTTGATGGGCAGTTTGCCTCGATAAAGACATACTGGTCGAGAGCACAAGCGGAATCGATTAGAGGTGTGATGTTAGCGCCCAAAGGTTCGACCCACCTAGTCGTCTTCCCGACGGGCAGCGGCAAAAGCTTAATCGGACTTGCTGCATCAACTGCAGGGCATGGGCTACCTAGAGGTATCACTCTGGTTATAGTGCCTACAGTTGCTCTCGCTTTGGACCAAGTGAAACAGGCACGACTCTCATTCCCAAAGGCACAGATCGATTCATGGGAGTCCGGCACACCCGAGTCTGATCGGGTCCAAATCAAAGAACGCATTCGAAATGGATCACAGAATTTCCTCTATACTTCCCCCGAAAGTCTAATCGGCCAATTAAAGCTTCCCCTACTTGATGCCGCGAAACAGGGCTTTATCCAAACTTTCATCGTTGACGAGGCGCATCTCGTTAGCCAGTGGGGCGCGGCGTTTCGTCCAAGTTTTCAGACAATGACTGCATTGTGGCGAAAACTACGGAAAATCAACGAATTCCGGACAATCCTGATGACAGCTACTGTTACAGGTCAGACTTTCGATGATCTCAAATTGTTCTACGACCTTCAGGAATCGCCACTCGAAATCAGTGCGGCAGTACATCTGAGAGCGGAAATCGACTTTTACCACGCTCCTTGTGATTCTTATTCCGAAAAGGAGACGAAACTCCTCGAGATACTCCGACATGCTCCACGCCCAGCGATCCTCTATTTGACCAAAGTTGAAGATGCAAAGAACTGGTTTCGTATTTGCCGTGAGAACGGTTGGTATCGCACTGGACTCCTACATGGAGAATCAAGTAACCATGAACGAAAAACCTCAATAGATCGATGGAGAAAGAATGAAATCGATCTCATGGTCGCGACCTCGGCTTTCGGGCTTGGGATGGACAAGGGCGACGTACGAACGGTGATCCATGGATGCGTCCCGGAGACCATCGACCGATTTTATCAGGAGGTTGGTCGTGGAGGTCGCGATGGGAATGCATCGGTTGCAATCATGGTTTATGACAATGATGACTTGATGCTTGCGCGTAAAATGAGTTCAGAAGCGACAATCGGAGATGAACTAGGCCTTGCTCGGTGGAAGACCATGTTTAACAACGCGACCGATGCGGATGACTCGACGTATGTCTTGAATCTAAATTCGCTTCGACCGGATATTCAATATACTGGAGATTGGAATAGGCAGTGGAACTTGCGTACTCTGGTATTACTTGCACGTGCTGGGGTGCTCGAGTTCCGCGATCTCCCTCCCCCATTATTGGAGCGTAACGACACTGAGAGCGAGAACGCTTTCAATGAACGGAAAGAAAAGAGTTGGGTGACCTACCGGGATTCATGCCGAATCTCCATCAATAAGGCAAATCCACTGACCGAATCTGACTGGAAACAGGCTACTTTAGTGTATCGCACTAACGTAAGTCGGAACCAACAAAGCTACTGGTCCGCCATGGAATCCTTCTTGAATAGGGAAAAGCCGCTTTTCGAAATACTTGCGAATGTTTACCGGGTGCCGGAAGCCGGTATTGCTCTTATACCTAAAACCCCGACGGAATACATTCCTTCTCCTCCGAAACGGATTTGCAACGCGATCTCGCCTGCACTTGAAGAACTCACAAAGCATTATAAATTTATCACCTACCAAACAGTGGGGCAGACTGGGGATCAGATGGCCATTCGATTGACCGATTTTCTAAAGCTACTTGCCAAGCAAGGGATTCGAGAGATTGCGTTACCAGCTGCCTGGAGAGACAACGAGTGGTATGACAGGCGCAACCCGATCTCGCAAATGTGTGAAGCTTGTTGGGAGAAATTTCTAATTGTGCGAACAATCGAGGATGAAGATGAATACGTCCCGATTGCTCTCGTGCCCAGAGTGACACTGCTGACTCCAGACATGACAGATGGGGAAGTTCCTCCAAATCTGTTTCAGTTGAATCACCTGCTACACCTGATTCTTTTACCAGAAGAGGTTATTGATCCAAGTCATCCCTTACGCCGTCTCGGCGATACTCGGACTGATGTCATCGAAATCCAAACTGCCCACGATAGACTTTCCTTATGAGCTTACTCAATCGACCCAGTCACGGATACCACAGCAGTTTAGTGGTAATCTACAAACTACTTCTTATGGAGCAGAATCTACCTAAGGATAGGATCATTGCGCTCTGCGCGCCAGCGTCCTTATACGAGAAAGAAGATAAGAACACTCGTAAGCACATTGGTAATACGCTCCGAACCTGGATCAAACTCGGGTTGTTCGTTGAATCAAAGGATGGCATCTCGATAAATCCAGAAGTATCAAAGGGCGACCTAACTCTGGAGCGACTACCGTCTGTTGCCCGTAGCACTGTGCTAAAGAGAGAGAATAACGCGAACTTTTTTGATAAAGAAGATTCAGGGAGCGCTGACTTCACTAGACTGCTAGCTTGGTCACTGATGCAAGATATCTGGGAATATGACCAGACTTCGGATGTAGTCGTATCCCTTCGACTTGATAAACAAACCAAAGATGACGACGTGTTTAAACAAAACGACACTCGCTGGTCTGGTTTCAAGGCTTGGACGCAGTTTCTTGGGTTTGCTTGGTCCCCGCGGTATCCTAATTCAAAAATCGAACCTGATCCAACATCAGCTATAATTGATGTATTGCCCAAGACTTTCGAAGCAGGAAGCACCGTTGAGGCACCAGAACTGATCCAGAAACTGGCAGATGCTATTCCGGTATTGGATGGAGGAGAATACCGAATCCAAGTAGAGAAACGCCTTGGCGAAACATCTGGAGAATATTCATGGCGCCCTCTCCCGCCGCATCAAATATCAACTACTCTTAGTCGTTCTTTAATGCGTTTACGGGAAAACGGACTGCTCGATTTTGTACGTAAAGATGACAGCAAGCAACTCTTTCGTTGTTTAACAGGGCGTGATCGTCGCCCAATCGGAGATGTATCGCACTTTACCCTAAACTTTAAGAATTTATGAACCTTGCTGAATTTTGGCCGCATGACGATGATGATCATGCTAAGAAGTGTCTTTTCACTGAGGCAGAAGTTGCACCGGATGCTGTTTTCTTGGCGGTTCACCAACCCATGCATCTGATGAGAAAAAAATATCAGAGCGATGACGAGGCAGTTTCGCAAAAGGAAATTGAAGTCTTTGAGGAATTCCTTCAGCTAGACCCAGATAGCGGGCGCGTAATCATGCCGATAATTGGTGACTCAGCTGTAGGCAAGTCTCACATGATTCGTTGGATCGATGCTAACCTACGATTGAGTTCACGCGCGAAAAATTGCCACATCGTACGTATTCCAAAAAGTTCGAGTATGCAGGATGTTTTGGACCTTCTTCTCAAGGATCTCGAAGGTGAAAATTACGATCAACTAAAGAAAGACCTCAGTAAGGTAAGATTGCCAGACAACCCGGACCAGGCGCGGTTGGATCTGCGTAGCAGTCTTACGGGTGCCCTTGAGCGTCTTCTTGATGAAATTCGAGCAAAGCAGATTAATGGCGATATTTCTGAGGATGACAAACGCAGAGTTTCACATGTCGGTGGTCTCATCAATCTATTAAATGATCCAGGAGTAGAAGAGTATTTTATAAACCGCGAACGAACTGATGGTAAAAAGCCTGGCGCATTAACACGGATTGTTAGTCCGTTGATCAATGCCTCCCATGACGTGGAAAATGAACGTGAGAACCAGTTTTTCGTTGATGATTTTGAATTCGTCAAGAACGTCGAAGTTGCTGACCTTGCGGCAAGAACTCGACCCTACCTCACCCGATTGTCGCGGCCCGGAGAAATTCCGGATGCGGTCAAGACCCTTAACGAACTTCTGGATATTGCATTGCATGGCCTGATAGATTTTACAGGAACTTCCTTGCCAGGTATCTTTAAGCAAGTTCGCAAAGCCTTACTCTCCGATAAAAAGGAATTAATTCTGCTTATCGAGGATTTCGCTATACTCGGTGG
>JBJONT010000173.1:0-7430 GCA_046051705.1 Planctomycetota bacterium
TGCATTTGGCGAGTTTGGCGAAGGCGCCGGTCCAGAACAACCCATCGGTTTCGAAGCGATCGTCGTAGTTCATGTCCCTTGCGCTGCCGATGCTGAACATGTAGTTGATCCCTGCGCTGAAACCGGGGGTGTTGTTCGCTAGGGTCACCGGGAACAGCGGGTCTTCCGCGTCGCTTGGGCAAAGAAACGTTGGGATACGTTGGCTGATCAGCGCGCTGATCGCCGGGTCGAAGCGAGCGGCGAATACCGGTCCGAGCAGCAAGGGACGCGCGAAATCGAGTCCGTTGCTCAAGTTCCCTTGTTCGATATGCGGAAGAATTCTGGCTTGGGCCGAGTAGGTGCTGCTCCCGAGTAAGCCTGGTAGTTTTTTGAAAGCAGATTCGTAATTGAGGATAGCAAGGCTGACTTGTTTAACGTTATTTGAACAAGACATCCGACGAGCGGCCTCCCTGGCGGCTTGGACTGCTGGTAGTAGCAAGCCGACGAGGATACCGATGATAGCGATGACAACGAGCAGTTCAACGAGTGTAAATCCGCGACGACGACGGCTCATAGAGACCTCCCAAATAGGTATAGAGAAACAAAGAGCACTGCACCGAAACCATCGCTGCAATTTCGCATATGATACGCACATGCAATCAAATTGCAAGTGGGATTTTGTTTCTGAGCAGCCATAGGGAGGGCGCTTTAGGGGGATTTTACGATGCGTTGTCTTCTGATTCCTCTTGCGTTGCAGGGGAGGAGTTTGGAAGTGGGGCTTCCCAGTTGCTCCATGCGTTTGGTCCTAGTGACATTTCTTCGTCGGTCAGTAGGCAGGCTTCGAGCCGCGAGCGCAGGACGACTTCGTCGAGGTCGACACCGATGAAGACGAGTTCTTGACGGCGATCTCCGTAGGGATCTTGCATGCTTTCGCGAATCGACTGGCGGTCCTGTGGGTCTTCTGGCCATTCGTCTTCGCCGACGCTTGCGAACCAGTCGCCGTCATGTTCGATCTGCACCGAAACACCGGCTTGGCTCCATCGATAGGCTTGGTCATGTCGTGAAGCGATCCAGCAGTAGCCTTTGGAGCGGAGGACGTTTTGCAGGATGCCGTCTTCGAAGTTCAGGTTTTCCATCAGACGCACGGGATGCAAAGGGCGTCGTTCCTCGAAGGTGAAGGAGTGGATCGAGTATTCGTCGGTTTCGGAATGTTCTGAACCGCGTGGGATGGCGAGCCAGTCCGGGTGGCCTTGAGCCCATTGCTCGCTGAAGGAGTTCGTACCTAGGACTTGATTGAGCGGCACTGCTCCGTGTTCGCAGCGTTGGATGGTAGCGAAGGGATTAAGTTCTTGGAGGAAGGTCTCGATGGCATCGAGATCTTCGGGTGTGGCTAGATCGCACTTGTTGAGCAAGATCACGGTTGCGAATTCGATTTGATCGATCAGCAGGTCGACGATGTTGCGTTGGTCGGTTTGGTCGATACCGAGTTTTCGGTCGCGAAGGTCCTCGTAGGATTGGTAGTCTTTCCAGAAGTTCAGGGCATCGACGACGGTGACCATAGAGTCGATGGTTGCGATTTCGGAGAGGGACTCTCCTGCTTCGTCGGTGAAGGTAAAGGTTTCCGCGACTGGCAAGGGTTCGGAGATCCCGGTCGATTCGATTAGCAGGTAGTCGAATCGATTTTCGTTCGCCAGTCGTCTGACTTCGATTAGGAGGTCTTCGCGCAGAGTGCAGCAGATGCAGCCGTTCGAGAGTTCGGCTAGTTGTTCCTCGGTGCGTGACAAAAGGCCTTGGCCGTTGACGAACTCTGCATCGATATTGATTTGGCTCATGTCGTTGACGATGACCGCGACTCGAAGTCCTTCGCGGTTGGCGAGAATGTGGTTCAGTAGGGTTGTTTTTCCTGCGCCAAGAAAACCGGAGAGTACGGTAGTTGGAAGCTTCTTCGTCGGCATGATTCCCTCGCAATGGTAGTGATGTGTAAATGCAATCAATTGCATTTGTGAAGCGTGTGTGTATGCAATGCTATTGCAACGGGGATTTTTGGGCAATACGATGAAGCGAATGTGTTTAGGCCGTTTTTCTCTTTTTCGGGGAGTAGATGATGAGAAGGTTTGTGGTCGCTTCGATAGTTGCGTTGCTGAGTTCATTGGGAGTTGCATCCGAAAGCCGGGCTGGTGTGGTATGGGCCAGTGGGCACGGAGACCTCGGAGTGCATTTGGAGGGAGGCTCTTTGCACATGGGAATGCACTTCCATGAGGAAGCTTACGATTCCAACGGCAATGAGATTCCGGAGGGGGAATATGAAGCCGAGGATGTAGCGATTTTTGTCGATGGCCCAGCGCTGAGTCGGCCCGCAGGGACGCAGTGGGACTTTACCGGTGCAGCGGAAGGAGAGTCGCTCTGGGTCTTGTCTAAGGTGCTTGACCCGACCCGTCCGTTCTTGGGTTGGTCAACCGAAGAGTTGGTCGCGAGTGACTGGCAAGATGGCGAGATGACCTTGTCCTTGGTGGGGATCGTCACTGGACCGGTCGGTGGCTTATTTTCCGTTTGGGATGTCGATGGATTCGGCTCGCCGCAGGTCAAAGCATCCTCGGTGTCTGGGCAGCCGACTTCCTTTAGCTTGTCGATCCCGACGCATTCGCACTTCAACGTGGGCTTTACTCAGGCTGGAACGTATGCGATCGAGTTGAAGGCGTCAGGGGTTTACGTTGCGGGCGGTGGTACTGTGCCGATGGAAAGTTCAGCAGTCTTTACTTTCCACGTTGGATCGATTCCCGACCCTGTGCCTGAGCCTGCATCGATGGCGGTTTTTGGATTATTGGTTGGTGGTCTGGGGGTTCGCGCTTATCGACGACGCAGCTAGGCTGGGGCATTATCGATTGGGGTGAGATTAAAAAGAAACAGGCGGTCAAGAAGATGAATCTTGACCGCCTGTTTTTGTTTTTAGGGCTGTTTCCCGTTAGCTTACGACTTTGGAGTTCTTTCGGCGTCGCAGCCAGCCGAGGAATCCGCCGGAGCTTGCCATGGCGAGCATAGCCATGGAGGAGGGTTCAGGGACACCGACCGCGAATTTGAAGACCCCTGTTCCAGATATGTCACCTAGAGCTTTGTGATTACCGAAAGCGGTGAATTCAATGTCGTAGAGTCCTTCTTGGGTGAAGCCGACGAAGAAGTGTTCGTGGTTTGCGGGTGCGAGGAGAAATTGGTCGGAGTTACTGATGCCGTTGGCGGTAGACATCAAGCTCGTAGGGGAGCCGAACGGATCGAGCGACCAGACGGAGAAGGTCGCGTTGGCTGGTGCGGAGAGGAGCGAGGTCAGGCGAACGGTGATATTGCCATTGAAATCTGCGGGGGATAGTTCTTCAGTTGCCCATCCGAGGTAGGGTTTATTCGGATCGCTGCTTGCAGGCAGAAACCAAATCTTGTCGGTGGGTGCACCGAGGAAATCCCATTGGCTTCCTGGCGGTCGATCGACCGAGGGGCCTGGGACGAAAATGGTGTGATCTCCGGGGGCATATTCTCCGGCGGGAATGCTTCCTCCACCTTCCTTGTCTACCGCATCGGCGAAATGAAGATGAAGGTCCAGAGTGTTGCCTACCAAGCCGATTCCGATGTCACCGTGACCGCCGATCCAAAGGTCTGCAAGGACCGATTTCGGTGAACAAAACGCAAGGCTCAGTGAAGCGACGGCCAGCCATTTTCTCATGATGCATTCCCCAGGCGAAATTGATTGATAAATGTTTTTGCAAGCAGATTTGCTTTGCAATGTAATTGCAAAAAGCATGTTTTGCAATTGCCGTATTGTTATATTTGCAAATAATGCCTATGCATAGCATATGCAGAAGGCTTTTTCGCTTCTGAGTTTTTAGACTGGAGAGGGCTTCTAGGGCTCCCTGGGGAACTTTGCATAGAGTACAAACCATGACGATCTTCAAGCGACGCGGATTTACGTTGGTGGAATTGCTTGTCGTTATTGCGATCATCGGTGTCCTTGTCGGGCTTCTGTTGCCGGCGGTTCAGGCGGCACGAGAAGCAGCGCGAAGGATGCAGTGCGCGAACAATCTCAAGCAACTTGCCCTTGCGGTTCAATCTTACGAATCAGCCTTCAAGACTTTTCCTCCGACAATCTCCGGGAGTGGTCAGCCAGGAAATCCACGAGGGGGTGGATTGTTTAGCTGGATAGCGATGGTCTTGCCACAACTCGAGCAAGGCCCATTATTTCAGACGATCAATTTCTCGGCGCCGATGAGTAGCGTATTATCCGCGAGCAGTACGAATTACTTAGTGCTCAACATTCGAGCGGATCACACAAACGCACGAGCCGCAGCGGCTCGCATCTCTACACTCTTGTGCCCGTCGGACCCGTGGGTTCAAACGGAATATGCAGGTACGGCGTCGCCTGCTCCAGGTAGCTACGCAGGAAATCTTGGTTGGATCCGACAGACCACTGGAATCCTGGGCGAGGACCAGCCGTTGGCAAAGACCAATGGCGCGATGCCCATCGTAAATCCAGCCGATACGAATCGACTCTGGTACAAACCGACGATGTCATTTCGCGACATTACGGATGGGGCTTCGAACACGGCTTTGATCTCGGAGAGAGTGATCAATAGTTTAGTACCTGTACAAAGTGGATTTGGGTCGCTGATGCCCCCCGGCCCACAAAGTGTGATGTCTTACTGTGGTGGGGCTTCCGCAGTTCGTACCTTGCCAGCTTGGGTGAGTTACTGCAAAGGGGTAGGTACACCAGATCCTGCATACTCTGCGCCCCACGGAAAAGCTTGGATCTCCGGTTTGACGATTGCAGGGAATACCTACATGCATGTGCTTCCCCCAAACCAACGAAATTGCCATGTTTACGGTGGTGAGCACAACGGAAACAACATGGTAACTGCCAGCAGCATGCATGGTAGCGGTATCCATTTGGTAGCCGTCGATGGCAGTGTGCACTTTGTCGGTTTGTCGATCGAGCCTCGGATATGGTGGGCCATGGGATCGCGCAATGGTGCTGAGGTAGGCATCGAATTTGAATAAGCCTTTTTCGGGGCTAGGACGGATTTTCTGGAGCTTACGCCTTAGGATTTATCCAGATCAGTTGTTGATTCATCTGGAAATCACTTGCTAGTAGCCCCAACCTCGTCAATTTTTCCCCTGCGTTAATCTGTATAATTCCAGTCTGATGAAACTTCGTCTTCAGCACATTCATTTTGCGGTGCTTGCTAGCGAAGTAAACAACCGACTAACCAATTATCGGATGCATGGAAATGAAGAAGGCTCTCTGTCTCCTACTTCTTTTAATAACACAGACCATCCTGCTTCGCACCACTTGTGCTCAATCGAACGGCGAGGTTGCAAGCGACGATCTGTGGATCGTGCGAGCGGGAAGCTCGAGCGCGAGCATCTTGATATCCGCTAGTGCCTCCGACATGGAAAAAGCTGCAGCTGGAGATCTCCAGGATACGGTACAGAAGATGACCGGTGCATCGATTCCTGTCGTAAGCGATCCGGGAGAAGTGCAAGCGATTTTAGAAACGAATAAACCAACGCTGATTGTTGGGGAATTAGCGTTGTCTCTAGAACCAGAGCTTCGCTCGGTCCTAGAGACGGTGCAGAAAAAGAATCCTATTCTTAGAGCTGATGCAATTACCGTACGCCGCAAGGCAAATCGCGTCTACCTTGCTGGATGCAATCCCGATTCACATTCGTATGCAGTGAGTGAATTGCTGCATCGCTGGGGATGTCGATGGTATTTGCCAACACCTATAGGGGAATGCATCCCGGAGTCGCCTGATTTGCGAATATCAGATATCGATTACGCCTATGCCCCCCCTTTTGAGATCCGCCGCTATTGGTTGTCGTGGCTCGGAGACAATTCAGGGAAACCTGAATTCATGAGGCGCAATCGATTCAATGACCTGAGCATTCCTAATGGACATATTCTTGGACAGTACACCAAGGACCTTATCCCGCCAGGCAAATCGATGTTCAACGTACCGATTTCGGAGGACAAGACAGCGTTGCACGTTGCTCAACAAGTCCTTCCCCTTTATGCAGCAGGTAAGGATGTGCAGTTGGGTATGGAAGACGGGCTATATGAGTCGGATTCGGCAATCGACAAGGAATTGATTGCGTTGCAATACGACAAGTATTTTCAAACGCAGTCCTATACGGATGCTTTTATGAGTTTTTACAACAAGGTCGCTAAGATACTTCAGGACGAGGCGCCTGATAGCAAAGCTCATATCGGTTTCTTGGCTTACTCGAATATAACCCTGCCGCCCGTCCGGATTTCGAACGCTCAGCGGTCGCTTTTAGCTTATTTGGCTCCTATCGATTTTGATCCCATCCATTCGATGGATGACCCCAGGAGCGCTTCACGGCGTGAGTTAAAAGATATCCTGTATCGTTGGGCAGAGATCATGCAAGGGCGTTTGGTCATTTACGATTACGATCAAAGCATGCTCGTTTGGCGAGATATTCCAAACCCCTCGCATCAAGCTTTAGAGAAGGATGTTCAGCACTACCGAAAAGCAGGAATTCTCGGAGTCGATACCGAGAGTCGCGGCGCGACGGCAACGACTTTTTTGAATCTCTACTTTCGAGGACAGTTGTTATGGAACCCCGATCAGAAAGTCTCGGAGTTACTCGATGAGTTCTATCTGAAATTCTACGGACCATCTTCGGTTCCAATGAAGGGGTACTGGAGCGAGATTTACGCAGCTTGGGAGCAGACACTTGTCACGGAGCATGAGTACTTTGTTGCTCCTGCTATTTACACCCCTGAGTTGATCGAGAGCCTAAAGCAGCACGTTCTACACGCAGAGGAACTTATTGCTCCTTATATCGCAAGAACTGATCGCAATTCCAAGCTGTACGTTGAGCGAGTACGTTTCGCGAGAAGTCAGTTCGACCTATTAAAAGCCTACATGGGGATGGTTCGTGCCGCGAATTCGGAAGTCGACTTTCAAAAAGCTGTTGCGCTAGGTGAGAGGGGTTTAGCGATTCGTGAGGAGTTAACCAAGTGGAATCCTACGTTTACGACTTACAAACAAATTGGAGAGTCTGGTTATGCCTGGTGGCCTGGAGAGGTTCAGCAGTACCGAGAATTGATTCCTTGGGTCGATGGTTCAAAAGGAAATCGAATCGTCAATCTACCGCTCGAATGGTCCTTTCGCCGAGATCCAAACGACTCTGGATTGAAAGAAAAATGGCATTCGCAGCAAGTTGGGCCTGAGTGGGGGAAACTTCGTACCGACCTTTATGCTCAAGCCCAGGGTGTTGTGACCGATGACTATCAAAGCTTCACCGGACATCTTTGGTACGACACCGAGATAGATTTGAGCGATCAAGATATCGCAGGGAATGTGCACCTTCGGTTCCCCGGGATATTCAACGAATGTTGGCTTTATCTAAACGGGAATGAAATCGCTCACCGCCCGATGAAGGGA
>JBJONT010000174.1:0-11261 GCA_046051705.1 Planctomycetota bacterium
TGGTTAGTCTTTTTGATCGATTGGTTTGCGACCGCTGATCTTTCCAAGTGGGGGCTTATTCCTCGACAGCTTCATGGTTTATGGGGGATCGTTTGTTCCCCCTTTCTTCATGCCAATTTGAGTCATTTGGTAAGCAACACCATTCCGCTGATTGTCTTGCTTGGGATCGTTCTTGCCACGCAGCGAAGAGGTTGGGAGATTGTCGTAGAGATCATTGTATTGGGTGGCATTTTGTTGTGGATATTCGGTCGATCGGCAGTGCATATCGGAGCAAGCGGATTGGTCTATGGCTTGATCGCTTACCTGCTTGTCGCTGGATTTCGTCAAGGAAAAATTGTGCCGGCTGTAGCGGCACTCGTCGTTGGGTTTCTTTATGGCGGGACCCTAATCTTTGGAGTCTTGCCCAGCGTCGGACCTGAGGTTTCTTGGGATGGCCATTTGCTCAGCGCGGTAGCGGGTGGTTTGTTGGCGTACCTGTCGACAAGTTCAGCTTTCAGTGAGCCGAATACGGTGTGAGCGTTAGTCGGGGGCGATGAGGTATTGAAGGACGGCTGAAGCACGAAGGTTGCTTTTTCGTGATGGGGGGAAGGATTCCTTCAGAAATCGACTATACTTTTGAGGGTATCGGCGACGCTACGGAAGCTTCTCTTGTTCACGGCTCGCCTTCCTCTTTCGATCTTTTGAGTAACCATGCGGAATTCAGTACATCGACGCCAAGTGTTAGGCGCGGGGCTTGCAGCTACAGGTGGGCTTTTGACTTCTTATCGTGAGACGTTTGCGGCGTTGCAAGATAGTCCCGTGAAGCGTGTGGGGCTTATCGGTTCCGGATGGTACGGGAAGGCGGATTTGTTTCGGTTGATCCAAGTCGCACCCGTTGAAGTTGTGTCGTTGTGCGATGTGGATTCTCAGATGCTCAGCGACGCGGCTGACATGGTTCAGCAGCGACAGAAATCGGGGAATCGTCCGAAGACCTATGCTGACTACCGCAAGTTGCTTGCGGAAAAAGACCTCGATATTGTGTTGATCGCCACTCCAGATCATTGGCATGCACTACCGATGATCGAAGCGGTCAAGAACGGAGCGGATGTTTACGTTCAAAAACCGATCAGTCTCGACGTGGCAGAAGGCCAAGCGATGGTTGCTGCCGCACGAAAGTACAAGCGTGTTGTTCAAGTTGGAACGCAGCGACGCAGCACCCCACACTTGATCGAAGCGAAAGAGAAGATTATCGAGAGCGGGATGCTAGGGAAAATCTCGCATGCGGAAGTTTATTGCTACTACCACATGCGTGCACGGGAGAACCCACCCGATGCGACTCCTCCTGAGAATCTCGATTACGAGATGTGGACAGGTCCGGCGCCGATGTTGCCCTATAACAAACTAGTGCACCCAAGGTCTTGGCGAGCGTTCAATGAATATGGAAATGGTATTTTGGGAGACATGTGTATTCACATGCTCGATACCGTGCGATGGATGCTCAAGCTCGATTGGCCCACGCGGGTTTCCAGCCAAGGAGGGATCTTTGTAGACAAAGCATCCCGCGCGAATATCTCGGATACTCAAACGGCAGTCTTTGAATTCCCTGAATTGAATGTGTTGTGGACGCACAGAACGTGGGGGGATTCCCCAGATCCTGCGTACCCATGGGGTGCAACGCTCTACGGGGAAAAAGGAACACTGCGATTGAGTGTGATGAGTTACGATTTTCAGCCTAGAGGGGGCGATAGCAAACCGATCCACCGCGATGTGACTTATGAACTTGAAGAGTTTCCAGAAGACAAGACAGAGAAGGATCTTGAGCGACATGTCGCTCCTGCAATTCGCTATCACATGTTGGATTTCCTCAAGGCGATTGCGGATCGGAGCAAACCGGTAGCCGATATCGAGCAAGGGCATATTTCGACCGCTTCATGCATCCTTGCAAATATGTCGATGCAGTTGGGGAGGACCCTTACGTTCGATCCAGGCAAGCATGTGGTTGTCGGAGACGATCAAGCCACGGCGATGCTTCGGCGAGCCTACCGGGCACCTTGGGTGCACCCAGAAGCCGACAAGGTTTAAGGGGCTGAGCCGTAAGTACCCGACGAAGGGTCGTATCTGAATAACCGTTGGAATTCTAAGAGAGAGTCGGCGTTGTGACGTATCCATATCAGTTGCCGCCGACCGCCATGGTGGACTTGCTAGATGCAAGGCCAGATCCTGTTGCGATTTGGAGTTCCGATTCGAACTACGCGATTCTCGCTTCGAGAATGGCACTGCCTGATATCACGGCTTTAAAACGTCGCTATTTGCCTCTTGCCGGTTTGCGCATCGATCCAATTGCCAACAGCCTTTTTCAGGCCGAGTTCTACCACGACTTGGTCCTCTTGGATCGTCGGCGAGGCGTTCAAGTACCTATAGGCTTGCCCAAGGCTGATGGGATTCAGAAGATAGGTTTCATTTCTTGGTCGCATAGCAACAGAGGTTTTGTTTATTCGTCGGTAAGCGATCACGGAACGGAACTTTGGTATGTCTCGGTGGAAGATCCCTCCGCGCCGATTCGATTGACGGATCGGTTGCACACGGTGTTGCAAGGGATCGATTGGATGTCCGACGGAGAGCGAATACTCTGTGCGACAGTTCCAACCGATCGGGGGAGGGAGCCGCATGATGATTCACAGCCGCTTGGCCCAAGCGTTCAAGAGGCGGATGGACGCAAGTCCCCTGCTAGAACGTATCAAGATCTCCTCAGCAATGTGTACGACGAGTCGTTGTTTGTTCATTACGCGACGTCGCAGCTCTGTATCCTGGGGCCGAACCGCGCTTCGCAACCGATTGGAGAGCCGGGTTTGAACTGGTTTGCAGCAGCAAGCCCCGATGGGCAGCACGTGTTAACGGTGCGGCTTACCACTCCGTTTTCGTATTCGCTCCCGGTGGATTTCTTTCCAAGAACCATTGAAGTGATCGATCTACAAGGGAAGACCAAGGCACACGTTGCCGAGATTCCTTTGAGCGACGCTTTACCGATCGAAGGGGTAAGGATGGGGCCGCGTGGTGTGCAATGGTGGCCTGGGGAGAAAGGCAAGTTGGTTTGGGTTGAGGCTCTCGACGGTGGCGATCCGGCTCGCACTGTGGAGTACCGCGAGGAGCTTAAAGTTTGGGAAGCGCCCTTCGAGGGACAACCCATACAAAGGATGCGGCTAAAGGGGCGATTTAGTGGCATGACTTTCTTTTCAAATCCGCGTCAGTGGATGACAAGCGAGTATGACCGCGACCGCCGATGGACGACCACACTGTTGCACCGCGAAACAGCTTTTGGAATTGAATCGAAGGTGTTTTTCGACCGCAGCATACGCGATCGATATGGGGATCCTGGCAGGATTGTATTGGAATCCGATGCGGCAGGTTTCTCACGTGCGAAGGAGGTCGAGGGCAATGTGTTGCTTGCAGGTGTTGGAGCTGGGCCACAAGGGAATCGACCATTCCTCGACGAGCGAAACCTGGATACTTTGCAAACAACACGTCGATGGCGTTGTCCTGAGAATTGCTCAGAAAATGTTGTCTTGATCGCGAATTGGGACAAAGATCAATTGGATATTCTCACTCGGCGTGAGAGCCCTCAAGAGCCTGCTAATTTTTACTTGCACCACTTATCAAGAGGAACACTTGGCATTCGTGGTTCGATGCAATTGACCAGTTACTCCGACCCAACACCGCAACTTAGAAGTATCTCAAAAAGAATTGTTCGATACGAACGAGCCGATGGAGTTCCTCTTTCTGGCACGTTGTATCTCCCTGAGGGGGGAGAGCAGGGGGGGCCTTATCCGCTATTGCTCTGGTCATATCCTTTGGAATTCAACGACGCGAGTACTGCGGGGCAAGTCGCCAGCAATCCAAACTCGTTTTTAAGAGTAACCGGCGCAAATCACCTTGCCCTGTTAACCCAAGGGTACGCGATCCTCGACGATGCTACGATGCCTGTTATCGGTGATCCGGAGACAATGAACGATACGTTCATCGAGCAGATAGTTGCCGCAGCTCATGCTGCGATCGATCACCTTGATACCTTGAAAGTGATTGATCCAAAAAGGGTCGCAATCGGGGGGCACAGTTACGGTGCTTTCATGACCGCGAATGTCCTAGCCCACAGCGATCGGTTTCGCGCAGGGATTGCTCGCTCGGGAGCTTACAATCGCACGTTGACCCCTTTCGGTTTTCAGTCGGAGAGAAGGCCACTGTGGCAAGCCAAGGAGGTCTATTCCAAGGTTTCGCCGTTGATGCAAGCGGATCAAATACGCACGCCGTTGCTGTTGATTCATGGTGAAGTCGATAGCAACCCTGGGACCTTTCCCATGCAGTCGTTGCGAATGTTTCAAGCTATCAAAGGGAACGGCGGAATCGCTCGATTGGTGATGTTGCCTTACGAAGGTCACGCCTATCGATCGAGACAATCGGTCATGCACGTGCAGTATGAGATGGCGACTTGGTTAGATCGGTATCTAAAACCTTAACGCAATGAAGAGCGAAGACCAAGCGGGGTTGTGAAGGTCGTCTGTTATGGGCGACGATTCAATTCGTCGATCAATAGTAATACATCGAGAGGATCTAAGGCACCGTCGCGATTGGGATCGACAAAAAGCAAATCCGCATCTGCGATGGGATCAAGTATTCGAGACCCATTTCGGTTGATTTCATCGATCAGGTACAAGACGTCCAGAGGGTTTACGTTACCTGAGTTATCGATGTCGAATCGGTTGTTAGGGTTTGTCCATATGGCCGGATCCAAGTCACTTACGACAAATGAATAACGGGCCGAAATCAATCCGTTGCCACTTGCAATCAAGTCAACTGTCCGAGGATTCGACGGTCGTTGATCGTTGATGGCAACGACGGAGAAAGTTGCCTGTGTCGCGCCGCTTGGAATCAGAACGGAAGCAGGGAAGCTTAAGATTCCAGTGGGTGTAGACGATAGTTGAACGATTACGCCACCTGTGGGGGCAGGGGATCGGATTGCAACGGTGACTTGCGAGGTGGATTGTTCGGGAATGTCTTCGTTGAGTTCCGTGCGCGATGGGGTAAGAACCAGAGGTTGATAATCGGTAACTTGAATCGTCGCAGTGGTCAGCTCGTATCCCGTGCAAGTCGGAGTGAAGATGACCGTTTGCGTACCATCGAAAAGATTATCATCGACTGCGTTGATCGAAACGGTGGTACTGAAGGCACCAGCGGGGATGATGGCAAAGGCTGGCAAGGTGGCTTCGGACGGATAGCTACTCGCTAGCTGTACGGTCAGTGCATTGGATGTCGATGCGCCGCTACGGGTGATGGTAAGGACTGCGGCTCCAGCTCCGGCTGCTTCTGAGATACTCGATTTATCCGAACTAAGGGTGATCTTCCCTGCGAAGGAGACAGTGACAAGGAATTGTTGTTGGGAGAAGGCACCTTCGTCGTCGGTGATACGAGCCGTAGCGGTGTAGGTTCCAGCCGTAGCGTAGGTATGAGATGCGTCGAAAAATCCAGAGGTAGGCGTACCTGGTGATCCGACACTTGTGATGGTTGCTGGGCCTGTGTCCTCGGGTGTTCCATCTCCCCAGGAGATTCGATACGTAAAGGATTCAGTGCGTCGTGGAGTAATGGTGGAGATACCAAAACCCGGATCGGTGAAGAGGCCGAGTTTCGCAAGCGAGATCGGTTGGTTAATGACGGCGGATTTGTTGGTGATCGGAGAGAGGGTAGGGGAGGCGTTGGTGATCGACGCGTTTGTCGAGGTGGTAACGCGTCCAAGTTTACTGCCGTTGATTTGGATGCTGATCGGGAAACTACCGTCGTCTCCATAAGTATGTGAACCGGTCACGCGAGCGGTTTGCGGAATTAATTGCCAGCCGATGTCTTGAAGACCCGCTAGGTCCAGGCGACCAGGGAGCAAACGTTCGCCGGGGTTAATGATCTGCGTCATGGTCGGTTTGCGACCATCGACTTTCAAGTTATTCGCGAAATGATCCGCATCTGCCAGGGGGATAGAGTTGCCGAAGACAGCGGTGGTGTTCGGAGCGACAAAGCGGCTGTTGCTGATTTTACTATCCCATACGGACGTGGTTCCAAACCCCATTACGTGCATCAGTTCGTGCGAAGCGACCGTAACGAAATCCAGTTGGTTCGGTTGGAGGTTTGCCGGGTCGGAACCAAAGTACCAGTTTTGCGAGGAGTCGAAAGCGATCGAGCCACCCCACGGGGCAACATCCGTGGCCGGCGAAGCTAACACACCACTCTGACCGCGTGTTTGGACTGTGGTAACAAAACTTGGCCGAGTGGACTGAACCGAATATCCACCTCGATCAGCCAAACCACCTTCGAAACCATCGAGGTCCCGGGCACCGACAAAAACGAGGAATTCGTTGGCAGCGAGCGAAAGATTAGTGCGGGTCGTGTTTAGCCCGGTCGCAGGGCTTTTGAACTTGGCATCCCAACTATCTCCCGACTGGGGGACTATAGCGGAAAGCGAATCACTGAATTTGCTTGATAAAGAATCTGCGACGGTTTGAAATAAAGCGCGACGCGATGGGTCGGTAAAGAACCCTTGGGTATCGAGTGAGTAGTCGAACCGAAACTTCAGAGAACTCGCCGCCGGTGGATTCTGCACCACCGCTGGACTGCTTGTCCCGTCCCCCCATTGAATGGTGCCCGAAAGGGTGCCGGCGAGTTCGTGCGTTGCGATTTGCAAGTCTATCGGATGGCTTTGGCCTTCGGCCGTCATGGCGTAGCGTCGCTCAAGCCCCTCGAATTGCAAGGTGCGTTTTACTCGGGGGACCTGTTTTGCAAGTCGCGGTTGTTTCGGACGCGAGAAAGGGTACATGCACGAGCGAGTTAGCGTGGGGAAGCGGGGGATGTGGAAGTATACGTAGGTGGTAACCGGGAGTGAACGGGATTCTTTGTCGCGGGTGGGGGATTTGGAAACACAGAGACACAGAGGCACAGAGAGTGGGAGGAAGGCCAGAGGATGCGGAGAGGGAAGAGGGCGGAGAGATAAGGGAGGATGCAGACAGGGAAGTGATTCGCAGGTGCCGAGGAAGACCTTCGATGCCCGGCGGTGTTTAATCTCAAATATGCTGATTCCTGCGACTTGTGAGCCCGTTAGCCCTCAAGCTCTCGGTCCCTGTGCACTCCGTCCCTGTGATCTGAGGCTAAGAACTCCCTCGCACCTCCGTTCGCTCTCCCCTCTGATCTCTATCTCCTCTGAGATTCCTCAACCCTCTGTGCCTCTGTGAGCTCTGTGTTTCAATTTTTTCCAATCACCCCTACTTCTGCACCTTCAGCAGGAAACTTGGATTTGAAGTTTCGAAGCGGTGTTTTTCGAGTTGGTAGGTACCTCTGGATATCTGAATCATCCAAAGTTGCGGCTCGAGTTGAAGTTGGTTCATAAGATATTTCTGGAGCTCGACCACATCCTCCATGCTCATCACGTTGACGACGAGGGTGCCGCCGGGTTGCAAACGAGGCCAGCACGAGTCGACAAGGTCAGAGACGCTTCGGCCACTTCCTCCAATGAAAATCGAATGCGGATCGGGCAAAGAATCCCACGCCTTCGGGGCTTCTCCAAGTACTCCAACGAGGTTCTTTACCTCGAATTGCTTCGCGTTTTCCAACAACAATCCATAGTCTTCCGCATCCATTTCGATGGCATAGACTTTTCCCGACGAAGCGATCTGGGCTGCTTCGATCGCCACCGAGCCGCTTCCGGCCCCGATATCCCAAACGATAGATTCAGGTTTGAGATTCAGTTCGCTCAGCGCGATGGTTCGAACTTCGCTTGGCGTAAGCAGACCCCGTTTCGGTCGGCTTTGTCGGAAGAATTCATCGGGGTTGCCGAAGAGTCGTCGTTGGTTGGTAAGAACCTGTTGGTCCGGGGCACCGTTGTGGCGAACCAAGACGAGCACATTCAGCGGAGAAAACTTTTGTTGCGTAAGTGATTTCAGATCGACTCTTGTGACCCGTTCATCGGGCGCTCCAAGATTTTCGCAAACGTACGCGGTGAAGTAGTAGATCCCTTTTTGCAAAAGGATTTCTGCGATCCGAGATGGAGGGATCAATTCTGAAGTGAACAGACCAGCTTTTTCCGAAGACCGGATTTTCTCGACAATCCTGTCGATCGCTTGGTTGGAAACGTTAGCTAAGTAAGCTTCCTCCCAGCTTTCCTTGATCCGAGCAAAAGCTAGTTGCATGCTGCTAACGTGCGGGATGACTTCAAAGAGCTCTTTGCCGAGTCGTTCGCAGAGAAACCTAGCGGTGCCGTAAAAAAGGGGATCACCGCTTGCGAGCAAAACCGCGTTTTCGGGAGCGGTTTCCAGGGCGCATGCAAGTCGATCTAAGTCGGGCCCGATGGCGACCTTCGTTCCTTTGTACTCGGGAAAGCGATCCAATAGGGATTCGTTCCCGAGCAACATCGGTGATGAAAAGATCGCATCGAGAGCTTGCTGGGTCAATCCGGGGCGACCGTCGTCGCCGACTCCGACGATGCGAATACGTGGGGTGGACATCGCCTTGGCCTTTCGTAGTTTAGCCGTTGTGTGATTTAGCCGTTGTTGGCATGGGGTTGCATATTCATCATCCGGTAGCGAAGGAAGGCATCGAGGAAGCCTTGGATATCACCACTGAGGACGGTATGAAAGTTCCCCATCTGAAACCCCGTTCGAGCATCCTTCACGCGTTGATCGGGATGCAAGAAGTAGTTTCGAATTTGCGAACCGAATCCGGTCATCGCTTTGCTTTGGTATTTCGCAAGCTGTTCCGCTTCACGCTTTTCTTCCTCGATACGAGCCAAGCGAGAGCGGAGCATCTTCCAAGCCGCTGCACGGTTCTTGTGCTGGCTCCGTTCGTTTTGGCATTGGACAGCGATCCCGGTCGGGATGTGTGTGAGTCGAATCGCGGAGCTTGTTTTGTTCACGTGCTGACCACCTGCACCCGAAGCTCGAAACACATCTTCACGAACGTCCTTCTCCGCGATTTCGATATCGACCGAGTCGTCAATTTCAGGGGATACGTCGACGGCTGCAAAGCTCGTTTGTCGTTTTCCTTCGGCGTTGTAAGGGCTGATCCGCACCAGTCGATGGATCCCTTCTTCCCCCTTGAGATATCCATAAGCGGATTCGCCACGAACGGCGATGGTCGCTTGAGTAATCCCTGCTGTCTCGTCATCGGACCGGTCGAGTAGTTCGACACTGAATCCGTGTTGCTGAGCCCAAGCGGTGTACATTCCAAGGAGCATCTCAGCCCAGTCGTTCGCATCCAGACCACCTTCGCGAGCATGCACCGAAAGGATCGCTCCGCAATCGTCGTTCGCTCCATTGAGCAATGATCGGATTTCTAACTGCTCAATGCGTGGCTCGAGGACTGCGAGTTCTGCTTGGACTTCGTCAAGAATCGATGGATCTTCTTCAGCCATCGCAAGGAGTTCACCGAGGTCTTCGCAGCGACCTAGCACATCGCGAAGTGGCTCGACGACTTTGCGGAGGTTCTTCAGGTCTTGGACTACCCCCTGGGCTCGTTCTTGAGAGTCCCAGAAAGTTGGAGAAGCCATTTCAGCTTCAAGTGTTACGATGCGTGCGGACTTTCCTTCGTAGTCAAAGCCCCCCTCGCAACGGTACCAACCGCTCGCGGAGTTGATTGATTTTCGTTTGCAACACAGATTCGCTCATCGTCCAATTCCCACAGGATCCAACACCTAGGCTGGAAACCCAGCTCAGAGTGCCAAATTAGAAAGCCAAACCATAAACCGAAATCCTTTAGATCCCCGGCATTTGCAAATTTGCCAAGCCCATTCGCAAGCCGTTTTATTGCTGGTCCTCAAGGATTTGTATCGCCAATAATCTAACTTGCAAACCATTTTCGGCTATAGGTCGCCCGGGAACTCGAACCAGTTTCCTTCGTGATTGACACAGATACCCCATTCTTGCTAATTAACCAAGCCTGTACAAGCACGGTATTGGTTCTTTGAGTCGAAGGCAAACACGATGCATTTGAGCAAACGTTTCAGCGAGCATTTGAGCAAGCCGAGTAAGGTCTTAGCGATCGGTTCCATCGGTTTTCTGATTGCGGGATCGGTTTCGATATCGGATCGAGCTTTCGGGCAGAGTCCCACGCAAGCCGCTGTTGGCAAATCGGGATCCGATTTGGAGTTGCGTAAAGTCGATTCAAAAGGGTTCAAAGAGACACAAGGTCCAGAGACGGAGGAAAAGTACTTGTTCCGATACAAGTTCGAGCCGGGGACTGTGTTGCGAAGTGAAGTGTTGCACTTGTCAAAGAACGGAACTCGCATTAACTCCGTCCTGCAGGAGGCTTCTAGCCGCACTCTTACCGACAAGTCATGGCATGTTGTGAAGACCGATCAAGAGGCGACGACCTTCGAGTACCGAGTCGATGAAATCGAGTTGGCGCAGCAATTCGGCCAGGGCGAAGAAATTCGATACAGCACGAAAGAGGCCGGTAAAAACGCCGATAAGAATAACGGTGGTGAGCCAGTCGAAAAGCCACCTGTCCAGTTTGCCAGCGCCGTGGAAACAGCGGGCAAAACCATCTCGACCATTCAAATCGATCACCGAGGAATGGTAGTTGCAAGAAGTGACTCGAAGGATCCACCTCATATGGGGATGGGAGATATCACGATGCCCTTGCCGGCGGAACCTGTGGGTGTGGGAGCGACTTGGGAAGTCCCTCGCGAAATGAGGATTGATCGCAAAGACGGCTCGTCTCGATTGATCAAGTTTCGCGAATTATTCAAACTTGAGAAAGTCAGTGCGGGAGTTGCAACAGTAGCCGTTCGGTCCGAGCCACTATCGGCCATCGCCGATCCTGCTGAGGAAGCGCAAGTCATGCAGCAACTAAGCAACGGTACGATTCAGTTCGATATCGATGCTGGTCGGATGATCTCCAAGGAACTTGCTTGGGATCATCAAGTGGTTGCGTTCTCTGGCCCGGGAAGTGTCTTGGAGTACTCCGCTCGTTTGGAGGACCGTGTTGTATCAGCGAAGGTCGAACCGCGAACAGCCGCCAACAAGCGCCCAAACGCTAGTGGTACCCCCAAGGGCACTTCTGCAAAGGTGCCCGCTACGAACACAAAGTCGACCAAACGCTAATCGACCAAACGCAAATCATCGCCTTGCAATCTCCGAAAACAGGTCTGATCCTAGCCCAAAATAGGGGGTTGGCTTGTTTCTATAATTGAAAGTTAGCGTTTCGGATTCGCAAGACGTATGTTCGTCAACGAGTGCAATCCATCGATCCGGACT
>JBJONT010000175.1:0-3313 GCA_046051705.1 Planctomycetota bacterium
CTTGAGGAATTACGCCATACCTTTTGGAACAAGGCATCTCTTAGCGAAGACGTTAGCGAACTGCTCTGGCGTGATTCCTTGCTCTTTTGCCTTTAGCCAACTAGCCTTCAGAACTTCCTTCATGTCCATGCCTTGCTCGGAGGCTTTGGCACATAACGGCTTCCAAGCTTCAAACTTCTCTAACAGAAACACAACTTGATCGATATCGCTGGGTGGATTCGCCTCAAAGGAATCGATCTCCACGGTTCCATCTGCAATCAGCTTTCTGGCGAGAACCGAGCCACTCAGTCCACCATTCCTACCAAGCTCCCGCTGGATCTTCCGCTGCAAGTCTACAAGCGACATCTGGCTCACTAGTTGTTCGTATACGGTGGGGGCGTTCAGCCGTACAAAACTTACTATCTTGCCAGCGGTCTTCGGCTCCATCACTTTGTCATCAGTGACAAATTTGCCAGTGGTCTCTGCTGCGAAAAGCTGATCAATCAACTCCTGAACCTCCTGCGATTCAGTCTTACCCAACGACCGCAATGCGACCACTAGCTTATAGGCATATGCGTATTCCCATTCGACCTCGCCAGCTTCCTTAAGTTTCAGGTGGAATGGTTTTGCATTTCCAACTTCCCAAAAAGCTCCTACGGACGGCAGGTTGAACAACTTCCGAAGTCTCTCTAGATCTGCATGGTGCTCTCTAGTTGCTCTCGCAATCCCTTTGGACGCCCACCGGTAGAAACGTTTAGGTTCTCCAATCTCAGCCTTTCTTGCCGTCTCTGCGGCAGTGTACCCATGCATAGCCATTAACGACTGAATGACCTGAACAAATCTTCGCTTGAGTTCGACCGTCGAGGTTGCCATGCCTTGCCATAGGGGGGGAGCGGGTGGTAAAATGAGCCAAAATGAGACTCGCATAAAATATAGTGATCCAAAATAGGACATGAGTCAATCCTAAGTCCCTAGCAATTGGCGGTTTACGGAGTTTTGCGTCAAAAACTTTCATCAAGCTCTAGCGGATACTAGCTACTCAGACACAACGCTGGAGACAGTCTCCAGCTTATTGAGTCTCAAACTGCAAGGGGGCAAATCGTGGCGAGCAAAACCGTCAGAAAAAAAAGTGGATCATGGGATCGTGAACGCACAAGTCAGCAGATCGGTAAAGCCGTAAAGAAAGAAAGGGGTAGCTACAAGGCCGAAGCTCGCAAGCTTGTGGAAACACCAATCAAACAGCGAAATCAGGTCGAGTCCGAAATTGTGACAGACAGCGATGCTTTCGAAGTGCAATTACTCGTTCGTATAGCGGCGGACTTCGAAGTCGAAGGAGAATGCGGAATTACCGACGAGGAAGCGATAGACTTAGAGTACGAGCGACTCGAAGAAATTCTTTCGGAAGACAACGGGCTTGACTTCGAATATTTTGAAATCGCTGGAAGCGATTTCGAAGATCGATGCGAAGAACAATGGTCAGCAACCGGTTCTGGATGGACAAGATTAGGACTGACCCTTCCATTTCATATCGGTGATGCAACTACATCTCATGCTATTAGATCGATTTTCGACATGGTCGAGGAGCAGATCGGCGAACTTGAGTGCGAGTGCAAAGATGCATGGCTACTCGAAAATGGAAAACCCACTATCAACCTAGAGTTACTCATTCTTCAGCTTGATGGGGTCATCAGCCGTAGGACCCGCATTTCACGCCAACGCAGGGACACAATCGCAAAAGACGTTGCCTCCCTTTTGGCAATTATGTTCGATTAGATGGGAACCTTCTAAAGGTTTTCAACGAATCGCTTGATCGCAACCAACAACCAGCGTTGCTGCCCGCCCAAGCGTCATTCTCATCCAAAATAAACACTCAGCAAAACACAAACCCATTTAACGACAAAAGTCATGAGTTACTTTGCCATTTTTAAACACGAACAAGAAGTAAGTTCGGATTTGAAAGCTTGGATCGAGGATAACAAAGCCAGTTGCAAAATCTATGGCTGGAAAAATATCGATGATCTATGCCTTGAGATCGATAACCGAACCGTAGACACCGTTATCGTACAATCGCTTGAAGCACTTTTGTTCGATGAGCGATTTGATCGACTAACAAAACTCTGCATCGACAACAGTGTTCGACTTACATCCATCAACTACATAGATAAACCAACAAGTCCCTTGGCAAGTTTAATTGATCGTCTAGAGGAGTACCTCATCCACAGACTCGGTCAAGGTGATGATGTACACGAGCCGATGTATGACGCCTTGTGGCGAATCGAGAATCGACTTCGAAGTTTGGAGAAGGAGCTATGGTGCTACCCCTCAAGTCATCGATCTCAAGATACAGCGAACAGTCTGGCGTTGCTTACGGAAACGGAAAAGGATTTGCTTTCGAAAATGAGCTTCACAGAAACTCGCACTGCGTATCAGATCACCAAAGCCACATGGGAATGCGGTTCAAATTCGGGGCACGTGAAAGCGGCTTTGCGAAATCTCGTTCGCTTGGGCTTCGCCAAAAGCAGCACGAAAGGCTACGTACGATGTGCTTGAATTCATTCAAGCAATTCAATGCAACTTAGCGATAGTACGCACCGAAGTCAGGACTGACAACCAGAAAAGCGAACGTAGAATGAGGATATGTTGCAAAAGACCGCAACAGTAATGTGCCTCCTATCGGCACTAATTATGGCCCAGTCGAAGCTAGTCTTCGGCTGGGCTTTTTGTTCAACCTACATGCAATGCTGAACGCACCGAAGTAGGGACCGACAAAGAGAAAACTGATCGTATAATACGGACATGTTGCGTTTCAAAAGACCGCAACAAAAATGTGCCTCCTATCGGCACTAACCATGGCCCAGTCGAAGCTAGTCTTCGGCTGGGCTTTTTATTCAACCTACATGCGATGCTGAACGCACCGAAGTAAGGACCGACAACCGGAAAAGCGACCGTATAATAAGAACATGCTGCGTTGCAATAGTACGCAGCACTAATGTGCCTCCTATCGGCACTAACCATGGCCCAGTCGAAGCGAGTCTTCGGCTGGGCTTTTTTTATTCAATCATAGTGCGATGCAGTACGCACCAAAGTTAGGACCGATCATCAAAGGAATGCCTCGTACAACAGAGTGGATAGCGATGACTTGATCGGTATCTGGTGAGTGGACGGGAAGCAGTGACCGGTGCTCACGATACGATGAGCACTGCTCGGAGTAGGATCATGTTGATTGAGGATTGTTTTCTTGCAATGGCGGATGAAAAGAATCGAGTCGATGTTTCGAGGGGAGTGCCCGATGGACTTGTGCATGTTGATGAACCCCGGCTAGGGCCGACCTGTA
>JBJONT010000176.1:0-12487 GCA_046051705.1 Planctomycetota bacterium
GTAACCGATATGGCAACTCCTTGCCATGCAACCGCGCCAACTCAGGCTTGGGATCAAACAGATCGACTTGCGATGGCCCACCCGACATGAAAAGAAAAATAACTCTCTTTGCCTTCGCGGGAAAATGTGTCTCTTTCGGAGCCAATGGTCCCGCTGCATTCCCACCGACAACCTCAGGATCAAAACCCATCCCGCGAACAGCTTGCTCGTGAAGCATCACTTGCATTGCCAATGCACCAAACCCGCATCCGCTCCGCCATAGAAAGTCTCTTCGCGTAGCGGCCTGCAAAACTCGCTTGCTAATCGAGCGATCCCCTTCTCGGCTCGCAACTTCTCGGCGGCTCCCCACAGCTTGCAGGCTCGCCCCGAGCCTCATCGTTGGCTTAGTCGTAAAGGTTGGCTCACTCATAAAACAAGAACCCATTGGAACTAAGGATGCTGTGACAGAATTGAACCCACGCTTCTCTGCCAATCTCCGGACCACCTTCCACGCCATAGCTTTCTTTATAGCTATCCTCGAATCCCTTCATGAACTGCAAAGTCCATTCGATCTCGCTTGCATCCGGCGGGCGTCCCCAAGCCGCTTGCAAGACCGCGCTGACCCGCTGTTCTTGACTCGCGTAGTCTTCAGATAACCAATACTTTGCCATCTGCTGCGCTCGCTCTTTGAGCGTCGGAGCATTCATCAAAAACAAAGCTTGCGTTGGCACCGTGGTGTTCGGACGCTGACCGGTGATATCGTTCGGATGAGGGAAATCAAA
Organism: Planctomycetota bacterium; assembly: GCA_046051705.1. Taxonomy (GTDB): domain Bacteria; phylum Planctomycetota; class Planctomycetia; order Pirellulales; family Pirellulaceae; genus JBKCUI01. Next base: position 762 of record JBJONT010000176.1, read on the forward strand.
GACGCTCAAAAGCTCCAGTTCCCCACTGGGCCGCTCACGCTTCAATGGTAAATACACCGTTCGGCGATTGCGCACCGCCGGATCTAACTTACCACCCCAAGTCGCCGGATTAACGTTCCCCCCAAGCCCATTGATATTCCCATCGAGATGCAATCCAAGCGATGGTCCGGAACGAGCGAAATCCAACTCGCCACTGAGCAAAAGCATCGTATCGCGGATCGATTCTGCGGCCATCCTGCGACGTGGCATCCTGCCGACTAACCGATTCTCTGGATCCTCACGCCGCGACTCTGCCGAAATACTCGACATGCGATAGGCCCGTGTTAACACCATCCGACGTATCGTCTGCTTCAATGACCAATGATCAACATCGCGAAATTGTTTCGCCAAGAAGTCCAACAACTCCGGATGCGAAGGTCGTTCGCCATGCACACCAAAGTAGTCGACCGTTCTAACCAAACCCTGTCCAAATAGCTCTTTCCAAATGCGATTCACCAACACTCGCGATGTCAACGGATTTTCAGAATCGGTTAACCAATGAGCCAACTCAAGCCGCCCGCTTTGATTCTCCGCAACACCTACCTTCTGCGATACAGGCACCGCTCTGAGAAACCCTCGCGGTACAATCGGACCGAGCGAAGCGAACTCGCCCCGCTTGTAAATCGGACCGTCTTTCGGACTCTCTATATCTCGAACCGCTATCGCTTGATGACCGTCCGCTCGACGCAACTCAAGTGTACGGTCGACGGTCGCAATCTCTTGCCTTAACTTCGTCCCTACCGGCCCACCCTTGGAACTCGGTCCAGCACTATAAAACTGGATCGCGATATCTTGCTCATCCACTTCAATCGCATGGCTGTGATTGATCCCCATCCCATCCCATCGCTTCAAAACGCACTTCGCCAACACCGTCTTACCCGTGTTCGCTTGCTTACCGCGCAACTCCCCACGCTGCGTATCATCAAAGTTATCTGCAAACACAGGGGTTGATTCGGACTCGCGATGAACTTGAAGTTGATCGATCACTCCACCAAAACGCCCTGTCGAGCGATTCGATGTCACATGCAACCGCACCGGTCCCGTACCATCTCCGGTATATCCAAACGCCATCGGTGCAAACGATACTCCTTGCGCACCGGCGTTCCAAGCACCTGGCGAAGCCGCATAGTAAGCCAATACGGTATCATCGCTTCGGAGCACTTGTACCAATAGCCCATCATCAGCCTGCGTCGCTTGACTTGCATCCGACCACACCGACGGGCCCGCTTGCCAGGAAACATGGTATCGAACCCCTGCGTCGTTGGCGCTGATTCCTTCGCGCAACGTAATCCCATTGGCTTGGTCATCCCTTACATACCGTCCATACCTCTCCATCGATTCGGCGGACTCTTGCTCGCTCAATTGACGCAACAACTCCGATTTGCGAACCGAAAGCGACTCTTCTAGCTTCTTGTATTCAGCTTCCGATCTCGGGTCGGTCGGCAAACTGACATGCGAAATCTGGCTCCAAACCCCTGGCCCGTCATAACTCGTGGTTCTCGTGCTATGAAAGATCCCGGCTAATGCGTAATAATCGGCTGTAGGTATTGGGTCAAACTTGTGGTCATGGCAACGAGCACAAGCGATCGTTTGACCAAGAAAAACTTTCCCGATCTTATCGATCTGATGATCGACGACATCTGCATCAAGCTGCTTTTTGATGTAGTTCTGTAACGTCCAAGGGCCAATCGCTAAAAATCCGGTAGCGACCAATTGCTCTCGACGTTGCTCGACCGATTCATACGGCAGCAAATCACCTGCAATCTGCTCGTGTATAAATCGATCCATCGGTTTATCCGACCGTACCGAATCAATCACGTAATCGCGATAACGCCATGCATCGCGAATCAATACATCCCCTTGGATATCTGCTAAATCCGCATAACAAGCCAGATCAAGCCAATGCCTTCCCCAATGCTCAGCAAACGACGGAGAACTCAGCAGCCTGTCGACAAGCCTCTCATCCGCTCCGATCGAATCATCCTTCACATAAGCATTGAATTCCTCAAGCGTTGGTGGCAAACCCGTCAGGTCGATACTGACCCGACGCAACCACGATGCGCGATCAGCATCCGGTGCCGGCTCTATGCCTTCGCTCACTAATCGACTCAGTAAAAAAGCATCGATCGGATCGCGACACCATTGAGCCAATGGCAACGCACTCGTAGGTGGTATCAAAGTCTCCTTGATCGGCTCAAGCGCCCAAAGGGCCGTTGGATCTGATGTGAGCGGATCTGATATGCGAGGATCTGCTAGTCGAGGATCCGGTGCGCCCATTCGCACCCACTCTTCCAAGATTGCGACATCCTCCGCCGATAGAGGTTTCTCGGGTGGCATCTCATAGCCATCGTAACGCACCGCCGCAATCAAGACGCTCTCGTCCGGCTTGAATGGAACCACCGATGGTCCGTCACTACCACCCTTTACCCATCCCGCTTTCGAGTCGAGTACCAATCCCCCCTTCGACTTGTTGGCCGCATGACTATGACACTCATAACAATGCTTCTGAAATATCGGCTCGACTCGCTCGACGAAAAACTTTCGACCTTCCTCCGTAACCTCAACCTCGTTGGCTTCCCCAGTTGGCGCCGAAGGCTCTTGCGCGATCACATCGCTTATGCGCATCGATTGCAAGATTACGACCGCATAAATGCAAATGGCAATCCTACACAACCAACCCTTATTCAAGGAGGATTCGCAAAGTTTGGCAAGAAATCGTTTTGGTCGCTGAAGATTCTTTTGAAACATATCAACGCTTCATCTGCGTGAAGACGGTATGGTTCTCTCGCATCGCCGCCGCAATATCGCTCGGGGTCGCTCCATCTTCAAGCAAACACCAACCGGTAAACCCTTTCGCCTCGCAGACACGAAGCCTCTCAAAGAGCTTATCCCACGGGTAATTGACTTTACCTGGTCGCAAGTCATGAATGTGAACCGTCCCCATCCATTGCGATAACGCATCGTAGTTAGCTTCAAAGCCTGCACCTTGAAGGTCCGTAGGATTGCAATTCCAACACACAACTACCGAAGGATGATTCGCCACTTCCATGATCTTGCGCATGTTGGGAATCTCTTGCGTTCCCGCTCCATGAACCTCGACCCGAATTTGTTGTCCAAGCTTTGCTGCGTAGTCCCCGAGTCCACGCAGAGCCTCTCCGATTTGCTCCAATGTCTTCTCGACCGGAACCTCCTTCGGTAACCCGTTAGGCCGCACCTTCACTCCGCTGCCACCAAGCTCTGCGGAAAGATCCAAAAACGCTTTCGTCTCGTCGATGTTCTTCTTGAGCACCCCTTGGTCAACCGCATGGTATTCGCAAGCGCTACCGAGTCCGACCAAAGCAACTTTACTGTCTGCAAAAAGCTTCTTTGCCTCTCTGCGAGCTTCAGCACCCATCGATGGTTCCACACCATGCCGATGCGTGCTTCGCAACTCCACTCCTTCAAAATGAGTCTGCTCGCAAGTCGCGATCAGTTCCTTTAAGGCCATGTCCTTGCCCCACTGATAAGTCACCAGCCCTAACTTCAATGCAACAGGTGCTCGTGAAACCGGCATTACGGGCTGCGCATAAACCGCTCGCCCTAAAGCATTCGAACCGTGAATCGCACCGGCTACGGCCAAAGAATTTGCGATAAAAGTACGGCGAGTCGACTTGTTCAACGCGTTTACAGATTTAGGTGTAGACATAGGAGGGAGGACCCCAAATCTAAAAGTGATCCGTTTTGCATGGATTAGAAAGCCAGTAAAAAAGCAAAACCGACGAACTGAATAGTATACATCTTTCGAACAGGAATTTCGTCCTTTTATCCTTGAACCAACCAAGGACAAAAAGGGGGTTTTTCGTTATCCTCTACGATGTACTTCCGCAACTGCTCGCATATCTGCGCCAGCTCGCGCGATCCTCCCTGCTTTCTCCTTGAATTCGCAATTGGAACCTCCGAATGAATGCATTGGATTTCGAGTCCATTCTCGGGCCAGGCGGAAGCATTTCGAGGCGGATTGCAAACTACGAGCATCGCCGCGAACAATTGCAAATGGCACACGCCGTGACCCAAGCGCTCGAGTCAAAGAAACATTTGATCGTCGAAGCCGGAACAGGGGTCGGAAAAAGCTTCGGATACCTCGTCCCAGCGATCCTCTACGCCACTTCCGATGAAGGCCGCTTGGACGATCAAGACAGTTCGTCAGATCACTCTGCTAAATCACCAGATAACGAAGAGGACGACAAGATCCGGCGAGTGGTCATCAGCACCCACACGATCAGCTTGCAAGAACAATTAATCGGGAAAGACTTGCCGCTCCTCAACGCAGTGATCCCACGAGAATTCAGCTCGGTACTGGTCAAAGGTCGCAGCAATTACCTTTCTCGACGACGATTGCAAGTCGCCCAATCCCGCCTTACGAGCTTGTTGTCCGAAGACCGCGACTACGATCAATTCGATGAGATCAAGCGTTGGGTGGATAACACTTCCGACGGCAGTTTATCGAGTCTCGGGTTTCGACCAAGCGGCGTGCTGTGGGATGAGATATCCAGCGATTCCGGGAACTGCTTGGGACGTAAATGCGGAACGTACGACAAGTGCTTTTATTACGCAGCCAGACGGCGCATCGCCAACGCGAGAATTCTTGTCGTCAATCACGCACTGTTCTTCAGCGATCTTGCAGTAAGGGCCCAAGGAGGAAGCTTCCTGCCGAACTATCAAGCAGTGATCTTCGATGAATGCCACACCATGGAATCGGTCGCAGGAGAACACCTTGGACTCTCCATCAGCAATTCGCAAATCGACTACACCCTCCGAAAACTCTACAACCCTCGCAACGACAAAGGGGTCCTCGTCTCGCTCAACCTTCGCCAAGTTATGCAGCAATGCTACCGCTGCATGGAAGCTCTCGATGACTTCTCCAACGATGTTCTGACTTGGACCGAATCCAGCGCACCACCGAACGGACGGATTCGCGAACCGATTCCGGTGAAAACAACGTTGGTCGATCGACTCCGAGAACTTGTCGTCGAACTTGAACGATACGGCAAAGACCTCAAAGATGCCAACGCGAAACTCGATATGATGTCGGCTGCGAATCGCTTGAACGCCCTCGCGGTCGGCCTCGATACTTGGCTGCTCCAAAAAGAAACTAGCGCGGTCTATTGGTACGAGAAACGAGAATCACGCGGGGTCGGACGCGTCTTCGCTCGACTCACTCTTCGCAGCAGCCCACTCGATGTAGGCGTATACCTCCGCGAACACCTGTTCCAAAAAGTCCCAAGTGTCATCATGACCAGTGCGACTCTAGCGACGAAACAAGCGAACACACCAGTCGCAAACGTATCGCTTGCCCAAAGTGGCGACGAAATCAAAGCGTCCGCAGGGATCAAGAAACCCAACAAAGACGATGCTGCTTTCCATTTCTTCCAACGCCGAGTCGGAGCACTAGGACTCCCAAGCTTGCAAGTCGGCAGCCCATTCGACTACCCAAGACTTGCTGAACTGCATCTCTTAACAGACCTGCCCGACCCGTCGATCGCCAAGAACGACTACGAACGCGCAATCCTCCCCCCACTCAAACACTACCTCGAACGCTTCGATGGTCACGCCTTCCTCCTGTTTACCTCCTACGACGCCCTCCGCAAATGCAGCCAAGGCCTAGGCCCGTGGCTTAACTCCAAGGGACTCGCTACGTACTCCCAAGCCGACGGTATGCCGCGAACTGAGTTGCTCCAAGCATTCAAGGAACAACCGCGTGGTGTCCTCTTCGGAGCAGAGAGCTTTTGGCAAGGTGTCGATGTTCCCGGCGATGCTTTACAACTCGTCGTGATCACGAAACTCCCATTCAGCGTCCCTGACCACCCGCTCCTCGAAGCGCGACTTGAAGCGATCCGCTCCGCTGGTGGAAACCCCTTCAGAGATTTCCAACTCCCCGAAGCGGTGATCAAGTTTCGCCAAGGCTTCGGACGCTTGATCCGGACTGCCACCGATCGTGGAATCGTCCTAGTAACCGACCCGAGAATGACAACCAAACCCTACGGCAAGACGTTCCTTGAATCTCTACCCGACTGCCCTAAACGCATTATCTCAGCTCAGCGATTCAACAACGCAAATCCCTAACCAAGCACCTATTGAGGAACAATAGTGGCCAATACGGTTTGGTTGAGAGAATACCGCGCTGCAAAACCGATGCGAATGATTACCAGCCACTAAAATCCACGAAGAACCAACCAGACTGCGCGCAAGATACATCCAAATCACTTACGTCTCTTCGAAACGTCTCTTCGAAACATCTACCATACGACTTGTTGCGAAGCGAATACCGGCCCTTCCATGCAGGTCCTACGGTAATCCCACGACCCATCTTCTTGCTGGATCTTCGCGACACAAGTAAAGCAAATACCGATCCCGCAAGCCATCGGCGTTTCCAATGATACTTCACAAGGCACTTCGTAGTTCGATGCAACCTTCCCGACCGCTTGCATCATCGGCTCCGGACCGCAGCAAGCGATACGTACCGATCCGGTGCGAGCACGAAGCAATCGCTCAAGTGGTTCTGTGACGCGACCACGCGTACCGAGCGATCCATCCTCAGTCGCAATCTCTAAGTGAACTCCCCGATCGCTGAAAGCATCGAGCCCAGCGAGATACTCCTTCGTCCTCGCCCCGTAACACAATGTCACCCGCTTGGCAAAAGCCCCAGTGGGACTTCCTTCGATACTTCCTTCGACGGAACTGTTACCTGCCCCGTAGCTTTCAAGCCCCAGAGCACTTGTTGCCAAGGTCAGCATCGGCGTGATACCAACACCTCCGGCCACAAGAATCAAATGGTCGACAGCTTCGTCAGAGAACGTATTGCCAAGTGGCCCCCACAACTCAACACTCTGACCTGCGACACGGCTTGATAGAGCACGTGTGAACTTCCCTTTGACCACATACACCACCGACACCGAATCCGGTTTCCCCGTCGCATCGAGCCCTCGATCATAGAAAGCTAAAGCGCGGCCGATCAGCGGATCGTTGCATTCGGCGATCCGCACCATATAGAACTGCCCAGGCTGAGTAACTTGCGCCAAATGAGGAGCAGCTACCGTCAGCTTCCAAGTGTCTTTAGCGATCGGACGATGATCGAGTATCTCCGTTCGGAGAAACTCGAAGTTTGATTTGGCGGGTGATGTGGCAGCGCAATCGGTCATACGGCTTTATTCAAATTCTGCAACTTCGATACGTAATAAACGAATCCACCTACAAGGATAAACAGTAGTTGACTTGCAAAGAAGTAACCCATGTTCTTCAGCGATTCACCTGTCTCACCCCCGTAGGCATGAAGTCCAATTCCAAGGATGTTGGTACCGAACATAGACCAAGCGGTAATGATGTTTCCACCGATAGCAAGCATGGCGAACCCGAGCGGACCGACTAGCTTGTCCCACTTCGCATGCAACAACAGCGCGTTCCACAACACGATCATCAGCGCGCCATTTTCCTTTGGATCCCATCCCCAGAATCGACCCCAGCTATCGTCGCCCCATAGTCCACCGAGAACCGTACCGACGAAACTGAAGAAGATGCCAAAGCAAACCACACCGTAACAAACTCGATACAGCGTATCGATCAACTTCTTTCGCGACTCTTCTTTGAACCATACAGGACAAATCAATCCCAAGACCCCAACGACAACGATTCCAATACCTAGGAACCCGGCAAGGAAAGTCGCAGAGTAACCCAACGACACGCTGATCACGTGGGTTGAAAGCCAGAACTGTGTATCGAGTACAGCTTGAAGGACAGGCATCGAGTCTCCGATATCAAGTCCGTCTGCCAACAGCAGCGAAAGATACCCAGCCGTTGCCGCAACCAACAATGAAATCGAAATCGGAAAGAGCATCTCGGCTACGACGGCCGCCAAAACGATCGCCCACCCGATAAACACCGACGCGGAGTACAAACTCACCACGGGTGGTCGCTCCGATATGTATATCCGAGAAATGATCGCCACGGTGTGAATCGTCAGAGTGATCACACAGATCCAAAACGCGACTTGCCGAATCCACTCCTTCGCCAAAGCCCCCTTCGGGTTCGACGAGAAGACGGAACAGATTAGCCCGAGAAAAGCGGTCAATCCAGCGACGATATACAACACGTACGAAATGCTAATTGGATTGAAATAACCATACCAAGCTTCGAAGCGTGCCTTCTTCGTACGAGACAACTCTGGGTACTTCTCTTCAAGCATCTTTGAGTACTTGCTCACCTCCGCATTGATCTGCTTGCTATTACCCGACCCTCCTCGCATGATTTGTGCAAGCGTTCGGAATTGCGAAGTCGGGTTATCGAGATTCTTCGCATCAAAGTTCTTGATCACCTCATAGAACGCTGGAGCATAAGCATTCCACTGCGGAGGAGGTAGGGTCGGATCAAGCTTCTCTGGGACGTTCGTCGGCGGAATAATCGCCGGAGGCCCCTTCGCCTTGATCGATTCCATCACTGGACCGAGTCCTTCGATAACTTGCGATAACCTTTCAGGATCATTCGCAATTCGCTTGAGCAAGTCATCGACTGGTTCGTAAGCGTTCCATATCGAATAGAAGATCCCCATCCGAGTCTGCAATCGCATGAAGTTCCGATCGTCGACCGACCAAGTCGACTCTTCGGCGCGGGCTAACTCCTGAAACTTCCTTTGCAAGGTATCGGACTCTTCACTGTTGAGTTTCGCGTCGATCTGTTCGATGCTGTAACGATGGCTCTTGTGCCGTTCGAGTCCAAGCTCATCAAGAAGCGCGATCGAATCGATCCGCACCAACGGAGCTTTGCGAACCCACTCTTCGTGAACCATCACTCCCATCAGCCACTCTGCTGCCGAGATCTGCTTGCCTGTCTCCTGCGCACCTTCGTAGCTATGTCCTTCATTCGACAAAGCAAAAGGCTTATCGGACAGCGCCTTGAGCACCTGGGCACCTACCCCCGACAGCGGTTTGATTCGACCTTCATGCTGCACCGGCAACGTTCCAATCGCATACCAATCGATCTTATCGTCTTTGACCGTCGGAGTCTTCGCTCGCACATACAGCCACGAACCGAGCAACAGCACCGGCAACAACGCAGCAGAGTAATACCACGGTGAACGATCCGTTAATGCAATGGCCTTGCGATCATAACGGGATGCAAATCGGGTAAGAGTGATACTAAAGTGAGCTAACATCCCAAGTCCGACAAGGACACAGGAAACGTAAGGAATGAGCCATCCCGCGTTGGTGACAACTTGGAGGACCGTTTGCTCGACCCCGAGCGGACTCTGTGCAGCCGGCGAATACGAAGATTGGTAATAGGTCTCACCTCGGAATCGCATCGGACTATTCATCCAAATCCGACCTTCTTGAAGCGTCGAACCTGAATCGTCCACGATGCGCACGTACGAAGAGTAATCTTTTGGAATCGCAGTCCCTGTGTACTGCTTTAACTCAACATCTTTCAGCTCGAAAGAAAATGGCTTGAGATTCCGCCGGAACCGCAGCGCCAAATCGAACTGCCGACCATCAGACTCAATCGATGTTAAAAAATTCTTAGGTCTGAACGTAGTATCGTTTAACAACTGACTCACCGCGAAGCGACCAAGCTCCTTCGAGGTCTTCTTCTCACGTATCGAAAGATAAGCACTAGCGATGTTCATCTCGCTCTTCGCTCCACCCGACTTGAGCACTTCGACCAACGCAAGCTCCGGTGGCAGACCTGCTACGCCGTCCGCTTCCTTCTCCAAGTCCGGGTTGCTTCGACGCGATTTCAAATCCGAATTCGGCATCCACTTCTCCACTCGAATCTCGAATGGCAATGATTTGTCGGTAAGCAACGTCTTGTCAGCCGCTGCCTTGGAAATCAAAGGATCATCAAAGGCCACCACGGTGTCCTTGTCAGGCTGCGTCTTGTCGATAACCGCAAGTTCAACAATATCCGTCTGCACCGCAGCACGTGTTCGCTGACCTTCATACAAACTGATGCGCTCTTCTCGCTGACGATCTCCGAAGGCGAACTGACCGATCATGAGCAATCCGATCCCAAGGTGGATCAAAACGTTCCCCCCTCGAGCACCGAACAAAATGGTTAGCCCCACGAGCAACACAACGCTCACAATCAAGCTTTTTGCTAACTGCCAAACGATACGCAGACCCGGATCTGGAATCCTCAAGGAATCCCCGGCAATCGCAAGGATGATGCCTGCCGTAAGGAACAACGAGAAGACAACCCAAAGAGCTATACGCAGGATGCTATGACGAGGAGGGGACTTGATCGCCCAAGCTCCTAGACCAATGATCGACAGCCAAAGGGATGCAACGCAACCAGCCCAGATCGTGTCATAACTAAACGGCGGCTCTCCTTGCAGACCATCCCCTAAGTGAGCACCGAAAACAATCATTGCAATCAAAGCGAATCCGATGAGTGTGATCGCAAATCCAACTGCAAAACGAGTTCCCCGAGCTGTCATGTGGAACCGCGTCATCTTCGCGGCAATCAAGTTGATCAACATGATCAAACCGATGGTTGCACCACCCGGAATGAATATTGTCCCAGGTTTCTTAACCTCATGCCGCCAGATCGTCTGAGGGACGAACACATCGAAGTCAACTTTCGCAACCCAACTGTTGAAGTAATCTCGTTTTACATCGACAATCGTCTCTTCGTCTTGGGCGAGCGTGCCAACAAGCAAAATCAGAACACCCAACGCGAACATCGCGCAAGTGATCTTCAAAGAACCTGCATAACGCAGCGCTGTCCAAATCGCTTGCTCTATACCGCTCGTGTTCGGTACCGAGCGAGGCACTAAACCATCTTGAAGGGGTGCAGTAGCCATGAGTTTGATATCTATTTTAAAGTGATGGATTGAACGAATTCGATCAGCTTTTGCTTTTGCGACTCACCGAGACGGTTGTCTCCAATGAGCTTTACGAACAAATGCAATTCTGGGTTTTCGGTCGGAATCGATGCGACGATCAACATCGGCGCATCGGGTTGTGGCGACGAGCGAACTGTATACAGCTTCGCTTGCCCCGTACCAACTTCTAGCGTCTCTGCGCTTTCAAGCGTCTTTTCAACTACCGGGTCGACTTGGGATGGATCTGAGCCCTTGAGCACCTGCTGCGCCCACATCGCTGTGTTCGCTTGCGGATTGTCCGTCGCCATACTAACGGTCACTTCTCCATTGCCCTCCGCAGACTCAATCTTCAACGTCGCTAAGCGAAACGCTGAACCTTGACCAACACTCCAGCCCTCGGGTAAACGGTACTTCAAATCCGGACGCTTGATTTCTTCTTTGCCAGATGAAGCATCTCCCGCCGGTGTTGGCACTGCCGAAGTTTTATCTGCACCAGAAGGGCCAACCGGCGTGCTACTTGAAGGGCTAACAGGCGAGCTAGCAGGAGATGGAACGGCCGATCGGGGCGCCATTCCACCAGACCCAGTCCCCTCAGCATCGAAGATGTACGAAGGCAACTTGCCATCCCCCCTCGGGACCGCAATCAGTGAATCATTCAAAGTTTCTAAACTGACCGGATCAATCTTTAACTGCCCCCGCCATCGGTTGACGTTGCTTAGTAAGTATTCAGGCCAATCCTTTTCACCAGGCATCGCCAATGCAGTGACTGTAAACTTCACACCGCCGGTCGACTCTGGTGATACGAACTCTGCCAAGGCAATGTCGTTCCTCGGATTCA
>JBJONT010000177.1:0-15181 GCA_046051705.1 Planctomycetota bacterium
CTCGACGCAATCACCGCAGCAACCGCGCCGGTGATGATCCGCACAAGGCAGCGTTTATCCCTGGCAAGACCCCCATACCTTATGCCGGCCGAGTTTTCAGTGAGGACGAAGTCGAAGCCGCAGTCGGGAGCGTTCTGGACTTTTGGTTGACGCTGGGGGCTCAAGGTGAGTCCTTCGAACGGTCGCTAGCGGATTTTCTCGGCGTGCGCAACTCGTTGCTCGTCAACTCGGGATCCAGTGCTAATCTTCTGGCTGTGTCGGCACTGACCAGCCACAAGCTCCCCAGAGAACGCCGTTTGATGACCGGTGATGAAGTAATCACGGTCGCAGCCGGATTTCCCACCACCGTTGCCCCGATTTTGCAATGTGGGGCGATCCCCGTTTTTATCGACGCCGATCCGGTCACTGGAAATGCTCGGTGCGAGCAACTTCAAGACGCCTACCAAAAAGGGAAAACCAAGGCGGTAATGCTGGCCCACGCCTTAGGAAATCCATTCGATCTGCGTACTACGCTCGAGTTTTGCAAAGAGCACCAGTTGTGGTTGATCGAAGACAATTGCGATGCTCTGGGGTGCCGTTACACACTCAGCAGCGATTCAGCAGTTATCGATGACTATTCAAAAGAACACGACGACGACCACGGTCCGTTGAGCAAGTACACCGGTAGCTGGGGAGACTTGTCCACGCAAAGTTTTTATCCACCCCATCATTTGACCATGGGCGAGGGTGGGGCAGTCAATGTGGTTCGCCAATCGGCCCTGAAGGTGATCATCGAGAGTTTCAGGGATTGGGGGCGAGATTGCTGGTGCCCATCAGGCAAAGACAACACTTGCAATAAGCGATTTGGTTGGCAACTCGGTGAGTTGCCACAAGGGTACGACCACAAGTACATCTATAGCCATTTGGGTTACAATCTCAAGCCGCTCGATCTACAAGCCGCGATCGGTTTAAAGCAGCTTGACAAGCTTCCGGCGTTTATCGAAGCTCGAAAGCGGAATTGGGAGTTGCTCAGGCGTGGGCTAGCTGAGTTAGAAGATGTTTTGGAGTTCTCCCTGCCCACCCATGCAACCGGTTGGGACCCATCGAGCGGTTTCACTTGGGATGCCAGCGGCTGTCGTACCGAGTGTTCATGGTTTGGATTCAAAATTTCGATACGTCCCAATGCGCGTTTCTCAAGAACGCAATTGGCAGAGCATTTGGACGAACATTTGATTGGAAATCGAATGCTTTTCGGAGGTAATCTCCTCAGGCAGCCCGCATTTGCTGTGATCCGCAAGGAGTCGCCCGAGAGGATGCGGATCGTCGGCGATTTGGCTGGCGCGGATCGAATCATGAACGACACATTGTTTATTGGTACCTTCCCTGGCCTGACCGATGAGATGATCGAATACATGGTCAATACGATTGTCGCATTCTGCCGAAGTTAGCTTCTGGCAATCTATCGATCAAATAGCTCAGGAATTCGTGGTTCAGAAGATGAATGTATTGATCACAGGTGGATGTGGTTTTCTAGGGTCGAACGTCGCTAGCGGATACCTTTTAGATGGAGCTCGCGTGACCGTTGTAGACAAGATGCTCAAGAGCGGTTCATGGGAAAATCTGCGTTGGTTGCAAGGGCTCTGCCGACATGATCACGACTTAGTGTTTCGCGAAGCAGATGTTTCTCAGTTCGAATGCCTAGAAGACGTGTTCGTTAAGCAAGGACCGTTTGATTACATTTGCCATTTGGCTGGCCAAGTAGCCATGACCACCTCACTTGCCGATCCAATCGGTGATTTTCGCACCAATGCGATTGGGACGATCAACGTGCTGGAGCTTGCAAGGAAGCGATCTCCGGATGCGTTCATCGCCTTTAGTTCAACGAACAAGGTTTACGGCGATCTCAAGTCTCTACAGTATGCCGAGAGAGAAACTCGCTACTTTCTTCCAGGATTCCCTGATGGCATCGACGAATCGATGCCATTGGACTTTGCATCTCCCTATGGATGCTCGAAAGGCTCAGCGGATCAATATGTGCGCGATTGGTACCGAAACTATGGATTGAAGACTGTCGTTTTTCGCCATTCCTCGATTTACGGAGGAAGGCAGTATGCGACGGTAGATCAAGGTTGGGTTGGCTGGTTTACGATGAAAGCCATTGAGCAGGCGCGGAGTGTGGAAAAGCATGAGCCCATCATTCCGTTCACGATATCGGGTTCTGGCAAACAGGTCCGGGACGTGCTGCACAGTCGCGATTTGATCGCTCTTTACCGCACCGCTTATGAGAAACGTCATAGCTGTGCAGGAGAAGTCTTCAACATCGGCGGAGGGCTGGAGAACAGCATGAGTCTTCTGGAGCTCTTCGATCGCTTAGCAAACTTGCTAGGACTATCCCAAGGACTGGTTTATGAGAAATTGCCAAGGCGACAGAGCGACCAAGACTACTTTGTGGCGGATATCTCCAAAGCGAAGCGGTTGCTCGGTTGGTCCCCCCAAGTGGGTTTGACCGAAGGTCTGCAACAAATGATCGAATGGATCAAAGCGATCTGAATGTCTCGATCGACACCGCTGACTACAGCCGCCTCAGCACTGTGAAAAATTAAATGGTCGTGGGTTGAACGAATTCCAATCTACGCAACGAAATAACGCAACTACTACGCCGCTGCGGCGTCTCCGGTGCGCCACGAATACTCCACTCTTTAACGCAACAGGATGAGCGGGCTAGCAGGCAGACTGAATTGCAAAGCGAGTTCACGCGTCGCATGGTTTTTATGGGCTAGGCAACTCGCCTCGCATCGCCTAGCAGGGTTATTTGCTGATCAACGAAGATGATTTTGCAGGAGCGGCGGGGGTGATGGTGGCGGTCTAGTGGCTGGTGGTGGGCAGGTTGCCCAGCGACGAGAAGTCATGCCGAACGGGTACAACTTCATCGGACACGTTCGAACCACCTTGAGCGGTCGCTGGAGCCGAGAACGAGGGCAATGAAGTAGACATGGTCTTGATCGATCATGTAGAGCACTACATAAGGAAAACGTGGTAACCTTGACGCGCGAATCGGACCTGAGAGACAAGCGTAAATTTCTGGGTGATCCGTGATCAACGAAAGTTTTTCTCGCACAGCGTCGCGAAATCTCATCCCCAGTGATTGAGAAATACCATCGAAGTGCACAACGGCATCGCGCAAATCCAGGGAGAATCTAGGATGAAACCGACGTTTAGCCATCTACTCGTCGCCACATTTCCTCGTCATCAATCGCTTTCTCTGGATCAGCGAGTAATTCGTCGCATCGCCGATGTGCCTCAGCGATAACCTCGTCAGGCAATTCGATCGGTGCATGATTTGACGCAAGGGCGTCCCATAGTTCAAAAATGATCTGGAGCTTCTGGTCGTTCGGTAATTGGTGTAACGTTGATGTGTCCATAGACGGATTATACCTTTGCGACCGACCATTGGAAACGTTTCCCGAAAGAACTTTTCTGCGTTTAAAAGGTAATCGCTCTACGCAATGAGAGAACGCGGCTACTACGCCGCGCCGGCGTCTATGGTGAGCCACGATTGCTCCACACTGTGACGCGAAACGAGGGGCGAGAGACTGGGGGTGTGGGGAAGATAACCGGCGACGGGGTGCCTTATCCGCTGTTCGTCGGCTTGTTGACGTATCGAACGATTCTGACCTCTCCATCGAATTGGCATTTGGTTAGTTCGTTTTCGATGATCGATTGTACACGCGATGACTTTCCACCACCCGATCCGGCACCGATCAGAGGCAGAGCCACCGATGCATAGCCACGGTCTTGGGCAATCGAAATAGCGTTTCGCACTGAGTCCCGAATTGAGCTTTCGGAAGATCGCCAAAGCATGTTAATGCCTGCGACATGGATGATGGATTTGAATGGAAGCTTTCCGGCTGACGTCTCCACGGCTTGTCCAAGAGGAATTGCGCCCATTCGTTCAAGTTCCCGAAACGGTTGGAGTCCACCACGTTTCTTGATCGCACCCGATACGCCTTGGGGTATCAGCAACCACCACGGAATGATATTTCGATTCCACGCGTTGACGATCGCGTCAACGTCTTGGTCGAGCAAGTCTCCATCAACAATGGTAATTTTCATTCGATGTGGTTTCGATACAGAGGTGTGGGGGTTCCCGACGATCGTATTTTATGCGGATCAGCCTAACACGCTAGGCTGCACCTATGAAGCAGCTTTCCACTTTATGTTTCTTTGGAAGTTAAAATGACCGGTATGGTTTTGTATCGGTTTGGCCCCGCCGTGCTGCATAGCACTCGTGCTAAGTGAAACCGTACTCGTGCTCAGTGCAACGGTACTCGTGCTCGTAATCGAAACCAGCCTGTAGTGGCGTTATGTTCGGTCAACACACGACCTACGCCTGAATCCAATTAAACTGCTCCCGTAACCCGTAACTCGTAACCCGAGCACGAGCACGAGCACGAGCACGAGCACGATAACGATAACGATAACGATAACGAAACCAGGTCCGAATCGTAGGACAGGACGAGTGCTGTAGTGTGGTGAGGGTACGCAGGAGACGAACCTGATTGACGCCACCGTTCAACGGTCTGCGGCGAACGACTTAGCTCTCAGCAAAGCGCCCAACCGGAGACTTCGCAGACGATGGCTTGTCAACCACCCTCTTCAAACTGTCCTATTTGTACACGCGTCGCTCCCATTTGACCTATTGCGTCGAGTAATTCCTCGAATGATTCGACAAAAGCCGTGCCCACGGCCAACCCTAATGCACGATGCCGTTTCGATGGCGATTGCTGCATCATCAGCATCCCAGCACTACGGTACCCAAATGACTCAGGTTCCCTCGAATCGATCCCAGGCCGATGCCCGGGGATATCTCACTGTGCCCCGTTGGGGTATCGATAAGCCGGATACCGCGCATTTTGTTGCTATAGGTCAGGGTCGTAGGCACTGGTCGGTCGCGGGCATCCGCCCTGCGCGACCTCCGGTGCCTACGACCCGCCAGCTCCGCTGAACTGGCCCGCCTCCGGCGACTTGGGGATTCCGGTGGAACTCAGGGCAAGGCGGAAGCCGAGGTCGTCGTCGCGGTTCCCCGGCGTGAGCCAGCGCCGGCGCGCCGACTGACAACCCGCGGCCCAGCAGTCCCAACTGCCGCCACGGAGCACGAGGTACGAGCCCTCATCAGGGCCTAGCGGATCGGTAGCACACTCATTTGGATAGTCTCCATACCAATCCCAACACCACTCCCACACGTTCCCATGCATGTCGTGCAATTTCCATGCATTCGGTAGTTTCTCTCCCACCGGATGTTCACGTCCTTCGCTGTTCTTGTCATACCAGGCATACTCGGACAACTTTTTTTCGTCGTCACCAAAACAGTATGCTCTCGTGCTACCAGCTCGACACGCATACTCCCACTGAGCCTCCGTCGGAAACGTAAACCAATACTCCCTGCCATCCGAAAGCTTCACCCGCTCATTACTTAGTCCCACCATAAAAAAATAACAATCCAACCAACTGACACGAATTGCCGGAAGGTTCGATTCCTCTCTACTTGGGAAGTTGTCCCAAATAGAAAACTGCTCTCGTGTCATCTGGTACTTGCAAATACCAAAGCGTTCCGTAAGCGTAACCTCAACGGTGCGATCAGGATATTCATCAGAGCCCATCGTGAATTCGCCCGTATCCTTATCAAGCACCGGCTCATCGCCGTATCGAAGCAACACATATCTTGCCGGATCAAGCAACTTGTTGATCGCAGACTGGTATTGTGGTTGCTGCTTGATCGATTGATACTGTCTTACCAAATGCTCATGAAGCATCGGAATCAAATTCTTAAGCCCTGCTTTCCGACCAAGCCACTCCTGAGCCTCCCACATCAACTTCGTCGGGCGGCGTTGGTCATTCTCGGTCGGACGCTCAAAGAGAACTTTCAGGATCTCCAAGTAGCGACCAGGCTCATCATCGCTTGACGTATCCACCGGTATCTTGATGATGCCCTTCCAGACATCCTCCCAACTCTCATCTCCGTTGTGACCCAACGCGCAGTGCACTTGATTCGTCGCGTTTCGAAGATCTTCTGCCGTCGCGTACTTGGACAAGTACCTTGCACACCGCATCTCTTGAACATGCCGAGTCGTGAAGGATAAAACCTCCTTGTTGATATCCGCTTGCAAAACACCGTTATTGATTTCAAATTCACCTATTCGCGCATAAGCCCATTCCCATGAGCTTTCGGAATTGACTCTTGCGTCTAACTCCGACTCCTCGCATCCCAACAAGTACCTTTTCTTGGCAGCTGCAATAACCTTGGCAATTTGAACGCTTGTACCTACCACTTCCTTCCAGATGCCTCGCACTGCCAACTCGAATGCAATTGCCCCAAGGGCACGCTCAAGGTACTCGCGACGCAGAGATAAATGTTGAGGGCGGCCACCGATCTTCGCCTTCTCTTGGTTTACATCATGCTCATGAAATTCACGTTCAATCAGCCGATCAGAGGATTGCACAAACAGGTCGCTCAAGCTCGAAAAGCTGGGCGTCTTAGACCCGGTACTAGTGTTCTCATTGATCATCACGGCAACCTGTCGCAACGTTAGCGGCGTACCGAGTTGTTTGCCCCAATCCTCGGCATCCCAGTCCTCGGCAGAATCCTTGAAGCAATCCTTTCGCCAGGATTTCACCATCGGCCTTAAGGCACGCTCCATGAACTGATTTTGAAGCCGACGGCTGAAGGGCTGTATCCGTAACCTCCGAAAGACATCCTCTTTGAAAAACGAACCTAGTTCTTCATGGACGGCATAATCCCGAGAGGTGATGATCCACAGAACCCTTTTATCCTCTTGCAGGGCTCTGTTATGGACGGTCCGAAGCGAAGCTTTTTGGTTTGCATCCAACTCATCGTACGCATCGATGATGATTACTAGGCGCTGCTCCTTGAGCGCATATTCCGCGATCGATCGACATACATGGGATGCGTCACCGAGCCCGTTCTTGAGCTTGATGAATTCACTAAACTTGGAATCCGCAACCACCATATCAATAAGCTTATCTGCGGCGGTCGTTGGCCAATTGGATTTTGCCCATCGCAAGACCAACGGGCGCGATCCACCGAAGATCGCTCGGGAAGTCGATTCGCTCGCGAGCAAGTGCTCGCATCTGTAACTTGCGACGGTTTTTCCGGAGCCTCGCGAGGCCAGGAGGATGATACCTCGTCCCTTTTTCTCCTGAACGATTTCCTTTAAAGCATTGATCAGGATCTGCTCGCCGACACCTGAGACTTCGGTCTCTTTCCATGGGGCATCGAGTTGGTCTTGCTTCAGTTGCGCACCGAGCTTCCATGGATCTTCCCAAGCAAGTTCGCAAGGTACATACCAATCGAAATGGTGTGTTTCCTGGAGGCGTTTATCGTCAACGGACATCTCAGAGAGGTTTCTAAACGATGGAAGATTGGTAGCTAGCCGCAGGAACCACGCGGCTAGCTTACCTTATTAGTTAACATCGTATTTTGCTTGCGAAGTGTTTCTGAATCTCTTTCACGAACCCTTTTTCTGCAATCCAAACTCGAAAGCAGTAATGGGGACGATGGAGTGCGATTCTTCGGAGCCAAGTCCTGTTTCATCTAAGAAAACCGAGCAGCTTTCGCTGCTCGGTAACCAACCAATCGCTTTTAGATTCTCCGGATGATGTAGATCCCGAACCAGGAATTACCGCTCCAGGTACGGAAGCCGCAGCCGTAGTTGAAGATACGTTTCCCAAAGCGTCTTTCTCCAACATACTGGCTTGCCTCTAGCATATCGATCCGCGAGATGACCCATTCATTACCACGAAGGTATTTGATTCTCCATCCATGCGCAATATTGCGCTCGAGGTAAGCGGTGGCAGTTTTGCCGAACCGTTGCTTTGCATAGGCGTTCAAAGCGTCGTGATCTAGAGGTAGACCATCGAAATAGAATGGGACGGATGGTAACGTGAAAGAGTATCGCCACCGAATCTGATTTGGTCCGTCCTGTGCAGCCGATTCTTTGAGGTTGGTCAACATCATCCCAACGACGCAAACACCAAAAACCGAAGCCTTGATCAATCCTCGCCTTGAGAATTTCTCGATCATGATTGTGCTCCCGTTGCCATAAGTCAGCCGGCGACTTTGTGTAGGCTCCAAGCCACTTTAGCTTAGAAAATCACCCCACGCAAAAGTCTGCTCGACATGCATTAGTCCGTTGCGTAACTGGCTTTTGTTTCGCGCAAAATGATGTTTTTCAAAAAGAAAAATTCATTGTCCTTGATGTGAAACTTTTTCTCGATCTCGCCCGGTCAACTAGTAAGAGCGATCGATGTTGCTCAGCTCAGATGGTTGTTTATTCCTTGCGAGGAGCTACTGCGATGTTTAGATCGACTAGTATGCGGGCTGGTAGGAGTCGGAAGAACCGAGCGCTGAATTTCGAGACATTCGAAAAGCGAGAGCTTATGGCAGCCGATTCAGCAAATAGTATCGACTTCATCAAACAACGACCTGACATCAGGGCGGCAGAGAACGAAGTGATTCAGACTGGAGAGCCAAAAGTCGTTCGAGTGAACGGGACTGTTCCGAGCACTCAGCAACAAGAACACCCATTCTTGGCGAAAGCCAATCTAGGTGGTAGCTACACTGGCGAATTTGTGATTAAACTTGAGAACTTCAAGTTGGTCCATGACTTCAATCTGAGAATGGAATTCGAGGGTCGCTCGAGGCTGAGTGATATCGATCTTACGGCGATTGCGTCTGATGTGGATATTTCGGGACGATACGAGTCATCCATCGTCGACGGAATTGCCTCCGATCTTACTTTTGCTGACTGGAACAGCAAAGCAATCACGAACGTCAAGGTCCTAAGTGGTCCAGCGGCGACAACCGATTACACGATTACATCGAACTCCGCCGATGGCATCGTGTACCCGGATCAGTTATCTGGGTTAAGCACTGAGGAACTGGTTGGCAATACGGTTCGAAACGCGATCCCCCTTCAGACATCCTTGATTAACTGGGGGGGAGAGACTCTTGAACGATTGAGCAAGATAAAGATCCCGAATGTCGATGTTCCTAAGTTGATCTCCGGGTACAAGATCGCTCAAGAGATCATCGCTCCTGTGGGATCGAGATCGAATGCCGAGATCTATCGAAGTGTGCTGAACAACAAATCCATGTTGGTCGGTATCAATTCGAATGCAGATCTCGAGCGATTCGCCCAAGGGAATGTTACGACCATTGTGGGTGCATCGTTTAAGTTTGAGAAAGAATGGAATCGCGTTTTGACGCAGATTCCCATCATGAAGAATGTACCTATCTTCGGTGGATTAGTAACAGCATCTTTGGGCACCGAGGCTAACCTAGGGATCTCCGTTGCGATTGCAGGTGTGTTCGCTGCGGATTCACGTGGATGGGGGCTGACCGAGGGTACAGCGGCGAGCATCAGGCCAAGGCTTGAGGTGTTAGCCACAGGTAGCGTTTCGATCATCGGCATCGGCAACTGGGCTCTTATCAAAGCGGATGCCAAGGCTGGTGTTTTCGTCGAAGGCCGAATTTGGTTGGAGGTAGGGTCGCTTGACACCGACTCCAGAAAGTTGGTTGATGGTCGGATCCTGTACGTAACCGCCAATGGGGTCCAAAAAGGCTCGTTCGCGAGCTACTTGTCTGCGCGAGTAGATGCCGAGGTTGGTGCCAAGGTAGAGACCAAGGGCAAGCTCCTTGGTTTCACAATCTGGAAGACCAGTTCTGAAAAAACCTGGGATGTCTACAAGAAGACCGTCTTTTCGGCGCGTCGCTCCTTGTCTGAATAATGCGTTTTTAGATTGAAGCTTAGGCAAAAAATCGATAACGCGATGGTAGTTGGATAAAGAGCAACGCGAAAATGAACCAAGCCGGGGCGAGCCGATCGATCGGTTCGCCCCGGTGATAGAAGACGAATTACCGCCACTTTCGCGGATTTCTTCTAAGTCAACCTGTTCATCATCACTGAAGCCCTCGTCTCAGTACAGCACAAGTCTGCGATTCATGGAGCAGGGGTGTAGCTTGGCGTCTGCCAGCCCTTGAACATCATACACGGATCGTTCCCAAGTCTTATGCACTACTCACCTTCCTCCAGCGACTTGAGAATGAAGAAGGAACTCAGGGCAACGCGGAAGCCATAGTAGCTGAGGCCAACCCTTGGGATACTTACCATATCAGTCGCTACACCACTCCCAGGTATTGCCGTGCATGTCGTCCCCCCCATGCGTTCGGTTTCTCCTTAACCACGGGATGAGTTTGATGGTCGCTATTGTATTCAAACTATCCGTAATCAACTAAAGACTTCGAATTCACTCCAAAACTACAAGCAGTCTCACTGCCGGCGAGACACGCATACAACTACTCCGCTTCTGTGGGCAAGCGATAGATGCGTCCTGCTTTCTTCTCCGCAGGCAACTCCGAAAGCATCTTACAGAATCCAACCGCATCTTCCCACGAAACGGTCTCGACCGACTACATCGAACTGCCGCTCTCGCCGATGACTCGCTTTTGAAAACAACTCGGATTGCTCCAATCACCTTCTGGAATTGCCCTTGGGTGACGTTCGGCATCGTTGAACCATTCCAAGCTCGGCGTTCCGAACCATCAATACGGCGAAGCACTCGTTATCGCAGTTGCGTTTTAACACGAAGGATACGAGGATACATAGACGCCAGATCCGGTTCACCCTGCTACGCACTGATAAGCCCCCGTTTTGGTGCGACCGATGAATGCGATCATTGCCGCCAAACGGAGGGTTTCGATCTCGCGTTTGACGGTCTTAAAGCTGCACCCCAAATGGGGCGCGATGCAAGTGGAGCGAAGCTTCGAGCCGTAGCCCAGCAACTCTAGTATCCGCTGACGCCAACTCGCTGGCATGTTCTCAATCTCTATCGGATCGGAGTTGGCTTTCCTAGCGTCCAGCATCGAGCCCCATTCATTGATTCCCTACCCCCTACGACCACCGAGGAGGTTGTGCTAGCCCTGCGTACGATATGCCACTGTGGTTTGGGTCGTGTACGCAGACTATGGTACCAAAGCACTATGATATGACTAGAATATACGCACTCATGGCTATTTGCAGTCTTAAGCCAAATCCAATCTGATCGATTTGGATATCATTGATTCCAAAACAAAGTTTCGAAGGGATCGAACATGAATGCCAACACAAATGAAAAATCTGAGGTTAAAACTGGCATCCGGAGAGATCTTTATGCGATAGCATTTTTCTCCATCCCGTGTTTTATTTTCAGCCTGTCCGGGTGGCAGAACGCAAACGGCCTTATGGCAAAAAAAGTGACTTCTTTGCAAACCGCGCGATCTAAAGTCATTTCCGTTGACAGCGATACAATCAACGCCGCGAATGAAGGCAAGTTGGTTTATGTCAAAGGGATGTTGAAGCAACGACCTGAAATTTTGACTGATCCCTACTTCAATGTATCAACGACAGCCTTCGCTCTAGTTCGGCAAGTAGTAAAGGGCGATCGAAATTCCGCAGAGTCATTGCCATACAATCCTAAATTGAAAGGCTCTTATTTTCAGATTCCCTACCCAACGATGGTCTGGAAGACCGAGGAAACTAAGCTCGGAGCGTTCGATTTAACGTGGGACCAAGTCTTTCCTCTATTTGGGCTGCGAACGAAGAAAGACGATCAGGATGTCAGTAGGCTTGAATCGATCCGTAAAGCCGCAGTTCTCATACCACTAACACCCGAGCTTCGCGATCAACTTTCTTCGAAATGGCGCGAACAATTTGTCGAAGATAGCAAGGGATGGTCGATCCAACTTAGAGATCAATATCGAACTCAAGTCCAATTTCGACAATTTGCGTTACAGCCAATTGAGGTCAGCATCCTGGCACAGCAGCAAGGCAATGGATTTGTGCCTTACTCATTGAATGATGAAAAGATCTTTGAAATAAAGATCGGGAACCATGACGTCGAATCGATGTTTTCGATTGCGCAGCAACGACAAATGGCAAAGATTTATTTTGCAAAAGGATTCTATTTACTTTTATTTGTGGCTGGATTAGCGGCTGTCCTACAAGTTTTCGTCCCGCGTAAGCTTCGGTCTGAAAATACGGTTGAAGTGATGAATTCTAGAATGGAATCCAGATCGGACCGCCAGCAGGGAGTTTTGCTCGATGCTGAGCCTTTTTTGCTCCATAAAGGAAGCAGCAAAACGTATCTAAACGGTGAGTATCGAGACATTCGTCGCCGTTTTCGACTTGATAATGAATCTGCTCAACCTTTTATAATATTTTTCGCACTTGCAGTGATGTTTTTAATACCGGTGCTATTGAGTGAAATGGTAAAATTCACTTCCCCGGCACTTCGAACACCGGAAACGGAAAGAAATATAGTGGGCTTCTTTTTATTACTAATTGTCGCTGTGTACTGGATCCTGAGAAAGTCGGAAACGAACTCTGCACTAGACCGCATGATCCGTAATGGCTGCGTGCTTAAGGGAACCATCCTCTCCTGTACCGGCAAGAACACTGGCAATGGTGAGGAATACTGGTATTCCGTAAAGGTCATCTACAAATTCTCAAACCTTCAGCAGATCGAACTCGTTGGCGAGTGCGAGAGGGACAGAGACGACCTGAATGGTCACCCACTTCCTAGGGAGGGTACTGCGATTTTAGTTTTGTATCTTGACGACAACACCTACGCGTTGTTGTAAGGCATGAGCGAAAGGTATCGATCTTCAGTAGATCGTTGTCTCTGGAACGGTGGATCGCTAGGAGCGTGGAAGTAGTCGTCACTATCGAAGTAAGGAACACCCAAGGCGAAGGCAACGGATTGGCCCAGTGTAGAGGTGCCGCTGCCCGAGGCCCCGATCACGTTGATTCGAAATTCCATAATGCGATTTCAATGCCACAGAACTTGTCAGACGGATCAGCCTAAACCCCGTAGAACGCACCAACGCAGTCTATCACGCAAAGTAGCAATGCCCCGAGGTTCAATAGTATCCGGATGCGCGAGCCGATCAATCATTGGATGGAGTGACGATGCGGGCATTCCCGACAAAGTACTAATCGCGAAATAACTGACTTGTCTGACTTGTCTGACCTGTCGGACTTGTCGGACCTGTCGGACCTGTCGGACTCGTCCTCCCAACTAAGACGCTCGCCGCGGCTCGGACGATGCGAGAAGGAATCGATCCGAAAATGCAAAACACTCCTGGAAAAACAGGGTTGCCTTCGCGTCAACAGGAGTTACGCTTTAGGAAACAGGCACGGAGCATCGAATGCCATATTTCGATTTCATTTGGGAACTGACCGAGAATGGAAACGTTGCCCACATCGCGGAGCACGGATTGACCCCAGATGATGTCGAACCCATCGTATTAAATCCCGATCGCGTTGGCGTTAGCCGTTCGTCCGGACGCCCGATTGCATTCGGAGAAACCAAGGATGGGCGGGTTATTGCCGTCGTGTACGATCAGATTGACAAATTCACTGTGTATCCGATTACCGCCTTCGAGGTAGAGGACTGAGTTCAATGGAAAAACGAAGAATGGGAAAGCGGATTTACCGTGAGCCAACCGCCGAGCAGGCGGCCAAGTACCGACTAATCCGCGAAATGATTGCGGCCGAGATACCTGAAATCAAACAGGAAGCAAAGACACTTCGCCAAGAACGTCGTGTCAGAATCCAGGAAGCCGTCGGGATGCTTAAGGCCGAGCGTCAATTACGAGGTCTGTCGTTAGCTGATATTAGCGAACGAACAGGGATCAGCAAGTCTGGCATCTCGAAGCTGGAAAACAATCAGGACGCTAACCCGACGATCAATACGTTGGCAAAGTATGCTGACGCTCTACACATGCAACTCTCCGTCACGTTAACCGATAGAGTTTGAACGCAAGCGCACACCAGAGTCACTTGCTGATTAATGAGATTGATTCTGCCAAGGCGGCCAGGGCGATGAAAAGGATCGTGTGAGTAGCTGGCGGTGTGGGGTGGGTGCCCGGAAACGGGCAGCCCTACCCGATTTCTTTGGCGTTTCGGATCTTACCAATGGATTGCAGCACGCTGATCGTAATATCCGAAACCGAGCTTACACCGTGGTACTTCAGAACAGGGCACTGTTGTTTCGTCAAATACGCTTCATGCCTCGCCAGAGTCTTACCTTCGATATCTCCGGTGTCGTATCGCGATGCCCACTGAAGAAACTTCTCATGCGTATCGTGCATGTCACCACCTTCGTCTATCCTGTCCCCAAAACGCATTCGCTCCCGATGCCTCAATCGCTCGAGTCTTACTGTGGTCGGGACGTAGAGAAAAACGATGCATGTGAAATTAAGTATCGGACTAGGTACCCAATCGACTATGCCACCAGCGAGTACCCAACTGGTATCCGGCCGCAGATCTCGACAGACCAATTGGTATCGATCTTCAGCAGATCGTTGTCTCTGGAACGGTGGATCGCTAGGAGCGTGGAAGTAGTCGTCACTATCGAAGTAGGGAATACCCAAGGCGAAGGCAACGGATTGGCCCAGTGTAGAGGTGCCGCTGCCCGAGGCCCCGATCACGTTGATTCGAAATTCCATAATGCGATTTCAATGCCACAGAACTTGTTACACGGATCAGCCTAACCCCATACACCGCACCAACGCAGTCTATCACGCAAGCTAGGCACGACTCTAGATTCAATAATATCCGGATGCGCGAGCCGATCAATCACATGGATGACGTGACGACGCGAGCATTCCCGACAAAGTACTAATCGCGAAATAACTGACTTGTCGGACTTGTCTGACTTGTCGGACTTGTCGGACTTGTCGGACCTGTCGGACTTGTCGGACCTGTCGGACCTGTCGGACCCGTCGGACCCGTCGGACCTGTCGGACCCGTCTGACCCGTCTGACCTGTCTGACCCGTCGGACCTGTCGGACCCGTCGGACCCGTCTGACCCGTCTGACCTGTCTGACCTGTCTGACCCGTCGGACCCGTCGGACCTGTCGGACACAAAACCGCGCGGACTATCGAATACAGGTACCCTTCTCTTCAAGCACGAATACCTATCGAGTCATCAACCGTGCTGCCTACGGCTTGGACTCCAACGGCAACATGAACTTGATACACGCGGGCTTCTGGGCTGATATCGAGTGCCCCGTCGGCTTCAAAAAGCCTGTTGCGCTGTCAATCCTAAAGGAATGAATCGTGTCGCTGTCTTGATTCTCCGC
>JBJONT010000178.1:0-5375 GCA_046051705.1 Planctomycetota bacterium
TCGGCTTCGGGTACGAGGATTGTTCACGTAGATGAAGTCAAATCGAACGTGCAACGGCCACAATTCGTCCTTAAGGGTTAAAAGCCAGCGTTTTTGAAGAATACCACGAATCCAAGATAGAGGAACGATTTTCTTGGCCGTCCGCA
The DNA here is from genome assembly GCA_046051705.1 of Planctomycetota bacterium. Lineage (GTDB taxonomy): Bacteria > Planctomycetota > Planctomycetia > Pirellulales > Pirellulaceae > JBKCUI01. The sequence goes on from JBJONT010000178.1 coordinate 147, forward strand.
GGCGCTTTGGGCCTTGGCGCTTCGGTGCCTGGCATATCGGGGATTGGCATATCGGTGCCTGGCGAACCGGGACCGTGGGTGCGAGACCCGGCGGTCTGATGCGGGAAGCTAAACTACGCTAAACACCTGCAATCTGAAACAATCATTTGTGAGGGTAGGCAGGCGTAATTCCATCCACGATTCAGGCCTAATGCCAATCGATTCAGATTTCACTTGCCATTTGATCGGCCCACCGGCACGTTTATGCCGAAAGGTGCCCGCAAGTTGCGTTAGAGGCGGATTTCCTGTTGACTTTGGGGCTCGATGGTGCAATAAATGAGGTGTCTGATTTGCAGTTGATGCAGCGATTTCTTGAGATGACTCCGAGTCCCTTCTTTGGTGACCTCTGTTCTTGTTGGGATTCGATTAGCTGTTGGTTGGAGAAGAAGAGGCTTCGCGGTTTTTACCGGAACGATGGTTTCGGTCGGCGTCGTCTCGATTTGTTTTTCTGATTTGCTCGCATTGTCGCACGGACGTGGGTTCTCGGCGAAGTTGTCGCCAAATGGGGGCTTCTCGTGCTCGCTTGATGATGGAAGTGTGGATTGGATAGGAGTAATGGTATGACGAATATTTTTGTTGGTAATCTTTCATTTCGTGCGACGGAAGCTGAGCTTAGGGATGCTTTTTCCCAGTATGGCGATGTAAGCAAAGTTAGTATCGTTATGGATCGCGAAACCGGCCGATCGCGTGGTTTTGCATTCGTTGAAATGAGCAATGCGAACGAAGCTCATGCAGCGATTCAAGGACTTAACCAATCGATGATTGGTGACCGAACAATCTCGTGCAACGAAGCACGCGAGCGTGAAAGCCGTCCTTCGGGTGGTGGTGGCGGATACGGCGGTGGCCGTGGTAACGGTTACGGAGACAAGCGAGAACACTCGCCTCGCGGTCCTCGATACTAGGCCCTACTAGAATAACGTCACGCATAGCGTGACCAAAACGAATTCATCGAGCCGACATTCTGATTGAATGCCGGCTCTTTTCTTTTTTAACGTTCCTCATCCGTCTCCCGGCCGTGGGCTAACTTATATACAGCGCGGGCGATAGTCCCCAGGTCGAAGCACCAGGCTAGGGCATTCGTGCGATGAGCGTTAAACCGGAGGCAAGTGCCTTCCGGATGGTAGTTTCTGTCATGTCGCCCAAGCTTGAACGCATACATTAGAATCTACATGCTGACAACACGTAGGGTAATCAACCAATAAGCGAGACGACCATGGACCAAAAAACGGTAGAGAAACTCGAACTGAAATTCGAAGAAGCAATGATTGAGATCATTGTGAAAATGGGCTTGAAGAAACTCCCCTTGTTGCCCAGCCATCACACGATTCACTTGATGGCTAAAGCCGCAGTGACGGTTTATGAAGCAGCAGTGATTAATCAAGGCATCGAAGAGTGATTCTCTCATCGGACGTTACCAATCGAAAATGCGGTATGTTCCCAGCCACGTGCTAATGTTCGGATAACAGGAGTGGCTTAGTTGCATTCCTGGGCTAACGATTGTTTTAGACGTGTCAACGTTTGGTGACACCGATTTTCTCACCCCGACTCCGCCTGAACAACTCTTGTTGTTCCAGCCCTTGTCGTTGCCCTATATTTTTATGATCACAAGGCGAGTTTAGACACCCACGGTTCGTAGTGGTGTTTCATATCTGGGTCCAAGTTTAGTCCAGTGTAAGGTTGCGGAGAGATCAGTTATGCGCAGCAAAAGAATTGGTTCATCGAGCCCCTTGTCCCTCCACCGAACCCTGCGGCTTGAAAGGCTCGAGACTCGCTCTCTCCTTGCAGCCGATACTTTCGTAGGTATGCGTCATAATCTGATGAACCCCTCCGATGTCAACATGGACGGGACTGCTTCACCCATCGATGCACTAATGATAATCGATGAACTCAACCGTTCAGTTAAACCTAACGGTTCGCAATCAGGGATGATGGCTGATACGAACAACGACGGTTTCGTAAGCCCTGTCGATGCTTTGATCGTGATCGACACCCTGAATTCTGAATTCGTTAAGAATATGCCAAACCCGAAATCGAAATCGATGTGCTGATGAACGATATCGGACCGGGGTTGAGAATCGTTCAAGTTGGAATGGCTGCAACAGGATCGGTTTCCATACGACCATCTCGGCAACATGGTCTTGGTCTACACCCCGAATGAATCAAGTGCCAATTACGACCGATTCCTGTACATGATTGAGTCGAGCGACGGGCGCCGTTCAACTGCTTTTGCCGCGATCAAATACGAGATTGAACAAGATTCGGTCGTGAACTTCGAACTGATCATGCCCGAGGTGGCGGAAGGTACGGCTGGAAGCGAGATAAGCTTCCGGAATGCGGACGCTTCCCCGCAGATTCAATTCAATTTTACTGGGTTCTCCGGTGCACAAGCCGGCGTGTATCTGACTTGGGAGTTCCCCGAAGGCTTCTCGATCGGCCAAAGATTTCTAGGTGAGTTGCTTTCTCGTAGCACAACTCAAATGGCAACCCTATATCCGACTGCCGGGGGTGGTGTTTGGATCGTCGGTGAGATCGCGGGTGTCAACCGCATCCTTGCGAACCTATATTATAAGCCCGCCGATGGATACTCATCCGCTGCTGGCGTAAGACTTAACGGTTGGGCATTTCTCTACAACAGTATCGGTGTTAACTACGGAAGTGTCAGCGATTCGACCCTTGTGAAAGTAACCAAAGAATCGAATTCGTTCGATCCAGTAGCGGTCGATGATTACTTTTCCTCGGTCAGCCGAGATCAACCTGTCGTTCTAGATATCCTTGCCAATGATCTCCTCAAATCATATGAAAACCGAGCCTCAGATCTGATTGTCGAGATCACTCCGTGGGCTCAATCCGATACGACTGTAAATTGGGATCCTGTTAATCGAAAAATTACTTATCAAGCTGGATTTCTCGGCCAGTACGGTGTTCGGCTCGGCGACCAATTCGCATACACTCTTAGGACCCCTGATGGGCAGGCTTCCCAAGGCATTGTGACTGTTCTTCATTAGTGGGAAGCCTTACATACCTTCCCAACAAGGAATTGCTCTATGAGAATGAAAGTACTTGCGGTATTCGTTGCGGCCTTGTTCGCAATCGCGATCCCTGTTTCCGCCGCTGAACCGAAACCCCTGAAAGTCTTCATCCTAGCGGGTCAGTCCAATATGGAAGGGCATGCGGAAATCCGGACGTTTGACTACATCGGAAGAGATCCGCTGACTGCCCCTATCCTTAAAGAAATGCGTAACTCCGATGGAACGCCTCGGGTATGTGATAAGGTTTGGATGTCCTATCTGACCGGTCCTTACGACGGAAGCGCAAATGGAGAAGGACTAGGCAAACTCACTGCCGGTTTCGGAGCTCGTGGAGATCAACCTACGAAGCTGTGCGGAAAGATAGGTCCTGAGTTCACCTTCGGTATCTACATGGAGAAAGAACTCAAGGAACCGATATTGATTATCAAAACTGCTTGGGGCGGCCGATCTCTGAATACCGAATTTCGTCCCCCCAGCGCTGGGCAATACAAACTACCAAAGGAAGTCCAGGAACTCTGGGATAAACACCCCCAAGGTGCACACGGGATCCCCAAAGCAGAGGACCGTAAGAAATGGCAAGAGGACAAGGATGCTGCTTGCGGTGTGTTCTACCGAATGATGATCGAGCATGTGAAAAAGGTACTTGAAGATCCCAAGCGAGTCTGTCCCGAATACGACGAGAAGGCTGGCTTTGAACTCGCAGGATTTGTCTGGCTTCAAGGTTTCAATGACTTGGTCGATGGCACGACGTATCCCGGTCCGGACAGACCTGGGAAATACGATCAGTACGCCGACTTGCTCGCCAAGTTCATCCGTGATGTTCGCAAAGATCTTTCTGCTCCGAAAATGCCTTTCGTGATCGGCGTACTCGGTGTTGACGGGTATAAGCATGAGGCTTTCCGCCAAGCCATGGCTGCCCCAGCCGATATGCCCGAGTTCAAAGGGAATGTGATCGCTGTAGATACCGCACCCTTTTGGGACGAAAACATCGCCGCCGCACAACCCAAACAAAGCGAGTACGACAATATCGTCAGCACGGCCCATGCGCTGAAGGCAGATGGAACGTTCGACAAGGAATGGAAATGGGAGAATTACTGGAAGCCAATTGGCAAACCATTGCCTGAAGAAAGGATCTGGCGATTCATGTCGATCGATCCGACGCAGAAGGATAAGCTAGAGAAATATGACAGTCGGCGATTCCGCGACATCTCGCTGCCGAGTGGGATAGAGAATTGGTACAAGCCCGATTTCGATGTGAGAGAATGGATGGAAGGCAAAGCTCCGATAGGAAAGGGAGTCTGGAAACATAGCGGTATCAACTTGGATAAATATCCTTCGGCATGGGGTAATGGCGAATTCCTGCTGATGCGTACAACGTTTGAAGTTGACGAGCTCAGCTACGATGCGTATCGCATTGCGATCTTAGCACGGCAAGGGTTTCACGTTTATTTGAACGGTCACAAGATTCACACCTACATCTGGTGGGCGGATAATCCACGTTACCGTTCGATCCTATTAGAAAAGGAGCAGATCCAATATCTAAAGAAGGGTACAAACGTATTGGCAATCTACGCCAATGATCAATATGACCAAAACTCGCCGGATCACTATGGCGCAATCGATGCGAGGATTGAGGGTATCACGAAAGCTGACCGAGAGAAGCTTGAGCTTGCACTAGAGGAAATCCTTTCGGTCGAAGACCGAGAAGTACTTAAAGGAGCTTCGAATGGTGGTTACCACTATTGGGGCAGTGCAAAGATTTTTGCGCAAATGGGCAAGGCATTTGCGGAAGCGCTGATAGATAGGCGATAAGCGAGAGGCTTCGGGGGCATGTTTAACCCCAAAGGGGTGACAGGTGATAGCCCAGGGCAACGCCCTGGGGTATCTCTCGTAGCCATCCGCTGCCAAGCGGTGGGAGATCGCGAGGAAACCCTCCACCGTCTGGCGACGTGTGGCTACCTTCGATGCATGCTGCAACCCGTAACTATTCGCTGCCAAGCGGTGGGAGATCGCGAGGAAAACCCCACCTTCTGGTGACGCGTGGCTACCGTCGATGCCTGCTGCAACTCGTAGCCACCCGCTGCCAAGCGGTGGGAGTTGCGAGGAAAACGTCCACCGTCTGGCGACGCGTGGCTACCGACGATGCATGCTGCAACCCGTA
>JBJONT010000179.1:0-2509 GCA_046051705.1 Planctomycetota bacterium
CACGAACAACCTAGATAAAGCACTTGTGCATTATTTCGTTTATCCCGAAGGTACCGGTCCATGGATATGGAATGCTCCAGAGAACATCGCTTTGCATTTGAGGCGTTCCTACGGACTGGTCGGTTGGTCACTCGAAGGCCGTCAAGTCGCTGGGATTGCTCAAGCCATCGCGTGCATACGCGGTCAACATAGGGATGCCACCATCACACTGCGCGCAGACTCTCCATTTGCGCCTCATGCCTTACACGCAGCTCTGATCGAATACAGAAGCATCAATCAGTTGGTCCTTGAAGATCTCAATCGAAACGCTTACTTCGACGGCTTTGTTATTCTCGGCGTCCTTCGCAAATTCGATCTGCCACAGACCCTTGCAGCAACCGCTTCTCTCGTCCCAACCACGATAAAGTCCCCAAAAGATCCCGACGAATCTTCATGGACAACCAAAGATCCATTCCTCTTGGAAATACAAAAGCTCAACCAAAAACCTTTGCTGATTCCTTGAGCCCTAGCGGACTAACAAATCCTCGGTAACAACTCGCCTGTTGGCATCGGTACGATTCGATGGGTACCAAAACGTGTTTGAGCAATGACTTTTCGTGGATGCGTCGAATCCACTTCACCAATTATCGCACCATCGACTCCGAGCGGATCCGACCGCATGATGCGAAGCGCTTGATCTGCATCCTCCTTCGGGACAACCACAAGCAGCTTGCCCTCGTTGGCCACCACCCAAGGATCGATCCCAAGTAACTCACAGGCTCGTCTGACTTGAGGACGAACGGGTACACTCTCCTCCCATACACGCAAACAACATTTTGATGCTTCGGCAAACTCATTTAAACTTGCAGCAATACCTCCACGTGTCGGGTCCCTCATCACGCGAATGCTGGGAACTTCTGCAAGCAGCTTCTCAACGAGTGGCCACAACGATGCGCAGTCGCTTTGTAGTGGTGGGGAGAACTCTACTCCATTGCGATAGGTCATCACCGCCATTCCATGCTCTGCGATCGTGCCACTGAGCAGAATACGATCGCTAGGCTCGATCCGATCCGCCTTCATCGTAACTCCATCGCGAATCCACCCGATTCCACTCGTTGTGAGGTAACATCCATCCCCATGCCCTCGCTCCACTACCTTTGTATCTGCTGCGATCACTTGAATATTGCATCTCCTTAGCGCATCCCCCATCGACTGAGCCAATCGGCGTAATTCGCAGATCGAAAACCCCTCCTCAATAATCCACCCCGCAGTCAACGCCAATGGCTCCGCCCCCTGCACGGCCAAATCATTCAGCGTGCCGTAGACCGCCAACGACCCTAGATCTCCACCTGGAAACACCAGTGGACGAACGACAAACGAATCCGTTGTCATCGCCAATCGCCCCGGTTTTGTAGGGACTAGCAGTTCACCGCTATCAGATTTGTTGGCCAATATTGCGTTGCCATAAGCGGGAAGAAAAACTTTATCTATCAACTCCTGAGACAGTTTCCCACCCGCTCCATGCGATTGGGTGACAAAATCGACGAGCGGATCTGGCACGGGACAAACAAAGCTGAAATTCGTCATTGTGACTACTATCCCTCTAAGACATCGGGATCATGTCGGGTTTGATGATGATAATAGGCGGCACATGCACCTTCGTTAGACACCATAGGAGCACCCAAAGGATATGCAGGAGTGCAATGTTTCCCAAATGCTTCACATTGCGTCGGACGAATCTTTCCTTTTAAAACCTCTGCGGCTCGGCATGGATTCTGGATGGTTGCTAGAGCAGGATAATCGATCGAACCGGCATCAGATACGAACCGCTCAGTCGCATCAAAGGCCTGATACTTCGATCGCAATTTGAACCCGCTTTGCGGCAACGTCCCCATTCCTCGCCAGACTTGATCGCAAGACTCAAACACATCTTCTAATGCCCTTCGAGCAACTGAATTCCCGGTGCGTTCGACGACCTGCGAATAAGCATTGATCACCCGCGTATTGCAACTGTCACTACCTTTCGAAGACTCAAGTTCGGTTACTACGGCGAGCATTCCGCGAAGAATGTCTACTGGCGAAAAGCCTGTTACTGCAATCGGCGTTCGATATCGTTCCGCAATTCCTTCGTAAGCTTCGTAGCCCGTAATCGCACAGACATGTCCTGCCGCCAAAATTCCGTCGATGCCATGTTCCGGATCGCTCAAGATCGCTTCGACGGCAGGTGGCACCAACACATGTGAGACCAGCACTGAAAAATTGGGGAGCGATTGCATGGTTGCTGCTCGCACTGCCATCGCGGTCGCTGGTGCCGTGGTTTCGAATCCAATTGCAAACAATACCACTTGCCGCCCCGTCCCTAGCCGCAACTCCTCACTCGCCACTTTGCAAGCATCCAGCGGCGAATGAATCACCCGTATCTTGCCCCCCTGACTGCGAACGCGAGCCAAATCGGACTTCGTTCCCGGAACGCGCAGCATGTCTCCATAGGTACAAAGAACAACATCTTCACGACTAGCTATTTCCATCG
>JBJONT010000180.1:0-3630 GCA_046051705.1 Planctomycetota bacterium
ATGCGTGCGAATTCGCGGTAGTTTGCTCGTAGATGCTTGATCGATAGCCAGTACCTGCAACAAGTCCAAGATAATCGATCACCGCCAGCTTAAGCCCATGCCTTGCTTTATGCAGCCGTAAGAGGCTTTCAATTCTCAATGCACTCGCCCCGGAAGCTTGCCAGACTCTAAGGGGTAAATCGCTTAAATCTGCGCTGGCCTTGATAAGTTTCGGAACATCCGTTTCGCAGTAGCCCGCCCCCTGAATCGACGCGATCGAGATATTTGCTTGCCTTGAAAGCAATCGATGGGCGTTCTGTTGCTTGGACATCTCCAGCGAAACAAACAACACAGGATTGCCGACGGCCGACACGCGGCAGGCTATTTCCAGGGCCAATGCGCTTTTGCCGATACTCGGACGAGCAGCTAGCACCGTTACACCCATCGGAAGCCCACCACCCAATGCCCGATCGATGCATTGAATGCCAGTTGCTAGGACTCCAGATGCGCCCGCCGTTCTAAGTGATTCCAATCGCTCTAATTCGTCCATGCACAGCTTGCCCGCGGAATGCACATCATCCGCCCGCACAACAGCAGCATCCACTAGAGCCCGTTGGATGCGGTCGGCTATGTCGGACGGGTCAGCGTTGGCCTGCGTTAACTCATCGCTCATAGAATCCATGACGGAAGCTAGACGGCGAATCTGTGAATGCTTGGCTACTTTCTCGCTGTAGAACTGGACGTGGTGAGGCAACCCCTCCTGAACAAGCTTTCCATATCTCGCAACACCGATAAGATCTAACAATCCGGCGCGCTTCAACTCGCGTAGCACATTGTTCCCATCCAAGGGAACGGATGCCTGCAAAAGAGTTTGCATAGTGGAAAACAGTAAGCCGAGCGAATGGTCGGAAAAGTCTTTTGGTTCAACGTATTGCATCGCGTGGTAGATCGCATCAGGCTTAACCAAAAGCCCTCCAATCAGCGCATCCTCATCGCTTTGGGTTTGATCAGTTGACATACTCAATTCCCTTCTTCGATTCTGGTGAAAGCGTTTTGCCGGTTTGTTCCCGTTGTGTTCTAGCCCAATTCCTCAATGTCGCTTGCCAATCCTTCATTTTGCTCTTTCCCACCATCCAGCCTTTCGATTGGTAGAAGTCTACAAACCGCTCGGCATCGATTGTTAGGCATCGGGTCTTGGCGTATTCCTGAACCTCTTGGACCGACGGTGGGGAGAAACCCTTAGCGGTTTCCTTACTGTTATGCATTGACTTGACTGGACTAGACTGGACTAGACTGGACTGGACTAGACTGGGGTCGGAATCTCCAGGAGGCTTCCGAGAACTTCCTGGAAGCTTCCGGGAACTTCCTGGAAGTTCCTGGAGCCTCGTGGAACATCCTGAAACATCATCGAACCTTGTTGGTGTTTGCCTCTTTCGAGTTCGATCTTTCAAGTAATAGGGACGATGTTCAAGCCAGTCGTGAATTCTCAGAGAGCCATCGATCAAATCCAACCAGCGGCAATCCACTAGCGCTCGAATCAATTCTTCCGAGTCTCCACGCCAATCCACCCAGTCAGCAATTTCTTGATGTTTAAATCGCGATAAATCGCCATCCTCACCAGCGAACTGGCAAGCCATCATCCAGATAGACTCGAGAATCCCAACAGCTTCATACTGTCGAAGATTCAACGTTTTCACCAATGACTTGAATTTTGGATGCATGTGCGCTCCTTGTTTCATCGCTGAGCCCTCCAAGCCAAAGACCCGCATTCAGGCCCATCGCTAGCGCGAACCTCACGGCAAGTGGGACACTCGCAACCAAAAACGGCATACTGCTCTCGGGATTCCGTTGCGAGCCTTGCAAGTTGAATCTCAGCGATTAAAAAGCGAATCGCTTCATCCTCGCTGGGAGGGGTGATAAATTTTTCCTGCGTATTGCACGGTGGGGCATTGTGGTGATTACTTGCCATGATTGCCCCCTTCGTATTTAGAGGCTCAGTAGCAACAGTTCGCCTAGAACGTTCAATCTTACGACTAGGGACTACCCCAGCTCTTACCAGTCGCTGTATTGTCGGTCGTGAAACTTCAAGGAGATCCGCAGCACCCTGAACATCGAGCATCGCATCAACGGGCCGACCCGAACTTGAAAGACGGGCCGCAACACGCTCAGAAATCGCGTCGGCTAAGGCGTCTAATTCTCGGGGGCTTAGCACGATGCACCCCCTTGGTTGCGTTCCGCTGCTTGCCCCGCCATCGCACGCACCGCAGCCGATGCAACGTCAGGAATAAATAGCCATCGATCACCTGCACGCAGCCCGGGAATCTTACCCGCCTCAGCTTGCTCACGCAGCCACTTGCTAGTGACCCCCAATCGGGCCGCCATCCGGCGAAGGGGCCACAGGTCGCCCCCACTTGGTTTTGAATGATCCACAATCAACCTCCTACTTTTGAATCAACGCTGACCACGACGATCAGCCGACGCAGGAAGTATGAAAACCCCGCTTGGGGCTACGCTGGGGGTTTGTGGGGATTATGTTGGGGGGCCGAAAACTTTTTTGGATCGCTTCGAACAACGCTAGGATCAATCAACCGTTTTGAATCCCTAACTGACCCCGGGCCGATTAAAGACCAGCAAGGGTAGTAATCGTATCCCCGCTTTTGGCGTTCTTTCTTGTTGAATCTAAATGAATCACGTAACGCGCCAATTCCTTTACCCGCGAAAGCATGACCCGTAACATCGTCGGGATACGCATCAACAAGCAACCGAAACACAAGAGCTTGGTTTGTTGTCAGGAGGAATTGAATGCCACCCCAAACCAAAATGCGATCCTCATCGAATAGCCCATCGCAATCTTGAACACCAACTTCAGGATCATTCCCTCCGGGCTTAGCCCTTGGAACGCCGCCCTTTGCCAACTCAAGGCACACCAGTGATGACATTCCCCAGGCGTTCACCAGATTAGTGACAAACCCTTTGCGTTGGTCGAACTGCTCTTGATCGACAAAATCGGTTTTCAATCCTCCTAAAACTCTCAAGCAGGCTAGAGTCCATTGAGCCGCTGGCGAATGCAGTAGGGTTGTGCTACTCGTTGAACCGATTTCAATCAACTTCAAGCCAGCTTCGGTAGCAAAACCACGCCAGTCCTCAAGCGACTGATGGTCATTCGAGCAATCGCTGAAAAGTGAGACCTGCTGAATCTCTCCGTCTTTCGATTCGGCTAGCGATTCCTCGAAGGGATTGCCATAAAATCGAATGAGACGCTCAGGATACACCATCGCGTCGAAAACATTGCACGGGTTTCGAACTGCACAATGAATCGCTAAAGAGGATTGCCGGTTAAACGCATCGGCAAGACTGTCAAACGTGGGCACAGCCTAGACTCCAAGGGGTAACGAAGGCCGACCACCAGGGGGGCGAGCCTTGGAACTCGCAACCCCCAAGGGGCCGTACGACGAGGATCAGTCGTCTACCAAAATTCAGCCTACCATAACGACTCTAACTCGCCATCCGAAATGACCTCGCCCATTGTCACAATGTTGAAATTCTTTTTTTTGAGAATCTTGATTGTGGTTTGCTACCCGCTTTGCTTAAAGTTTGCTCGGTGGTTTGCTTGAAGTTTGCTCGGTGGTTTGCTTGATCGGGTGTTTGAGG
>JBJONT010000181.1:0-5554 GCA_046051705.1 Planctomycetota bacterium
AGAAGACTGGCACCGAGAAGACTGGCACCGAGAAGACTGGCACCGAGAAGACTGGCACCGAGAAGACTGGCAGCGAGAAGACTGGCAGCGAGAAGACTGGCAGCGAGAAGACCGGCAGCGAGAAGACCGGCGGAGAGAAGACCGGCGGAGAGAAGACCGGCGGAGAGAAGACTGGTGGCGAGAAGTCTGGCGGAGAGAAGACTGGCAGCGAGAAGACCGGCGGAGAGAAGTCTGGTGGTGAGAAGTCTGGTGGTGAGAAGTCTGGTGGTGAAGAGGCTGGCGGGAAAAAACCGACACAGGCCCCTGATGTGCAATCGAACGGTAATCCCGATGAGCGACGCGGGGATAAGTCCAAGCAGGAGCAAGGAGGAGGTCCGGGTTCTGGAAACGACGAGGGAGGCAAGGATGGTAAGCCGAAGATGAGCGAGCCGAACTCGGCCGGTTCTGGTATGAATCACACTGGACGTGCTCCGAAGAGTGGAGGATCGGGGGAGAACAAATCGAGTCAGGGTGGAGAGTTTGGTTCTGATAAGGCGAGGATTGACTATGCCAATCAGGCCACCGATATGATGTTGGAGTACATCGATCGGCAAAAGGATCAACCGGATCCAGAGTTGCTCAAACGCTTGAATTGGAGTGCCGAGGATTTGCGTCAGTTTGCGGAGAAATGGAAGCAGGCCAAAGAGGAGGCTCGCAAGGATCCTTCAAAGCGTGCGGAGCTAGAGGAAGCATTACGCAACTTGGGGTTGAGTGGTACGGGGCAGAAGGTAAATCGTCTCAAGGATCGAGATGACGGGTTGCGAGGTATGCGTGAAGAGGGAGGGCGATTACGTCCCCCTGAGACTTTAAGAGAGCAATTCGAAGCGTTTCGTAAGGCGGCCGGTCGGATTGGAAAATAGCACTCTTGCGGTCGTTCCTGGAAGTTGCTATCTCTGCCAAGAGGGGAGCATAGTCGCATCGTGCAATAAGCACTTTGCCGATGTAATGGCTTCCTAAAATAGAGTGCAATGCGCGTAATTTCAGGAAGGAATCTGATGATGCGACTTTCGGGACTTCGATCTGCTATTCGTTATGTGGTTTCGATCGCATGTGTTTTTGCGCTATTCGTGGGGATGACCGGCGATGTCTACGGCCAGTCGGCATTAGGCGGGATCTTTAAACGGAGCGGAAAGGACGGCAAGCAGGTTTTAGACCTCAAGCCGGAGCATGGGCCTTGGTTGATTTTTGCCTATGCCTTTGAGGGTGAGGATGCGAAGGTTGATGCACAGGGGCTTGCTCAAGAGTTGCAACGCGAGTTAGGGTTAGCAACATTTCTTTTAGAGAAAAAGTTTGACTATTCAGCTCCCGTTTTGGGTTCCGGGATCCGTGAGGACGGTAGTCAGAAGGTGATGAAGTATCGGGATGCGAAGGTCGTAGACGGTTATGCCGTATTGGTAGGCGAGTTCGATTCCTTGGAGCATCCTTCTGTCTCGCCCATGCTCGAGAAGGTCAAGAGTTATCAAGCAAAGGCGTTGATGAGCCAAGAGCAGGGGGAAGGGAAGAGCGAGGAAGGTAAAGGGAAAGAAGAAAACATTCGACGTGCGAAGAAGTGGCTCAGCAGTATGTCGAAAGATAAAAAGCAGGGGCCTATGTCTGGGGCATTTATGACTCGTAACCCCTTGTTGCCTGCTGAGTTCTTTCAGTCGCCTGAATTAGAGAAGTTTGTTTATGACATGAACAAGCAGCCGGGCTATAACGAGCATTCGCTTTTGGATTGCAAGAGCAGCTACACTGTTCGCGTGTTGACCTTTCGCGGGGACAGTCAGTTGCTCTCGTGGGGGCAGGGTGGAAAAGAGGGATCAGGCACAGGAGAGTCGGCTAGTGCGTTGGAGCAAGCCGCTGAGCGAGCTTATATTGCCATGAAGGCGTTGCGAAGTGCGGGCTATGAGGCCTATCAGTTTCATGATCGAGATCAGAGCATCGTGACGGTAGGCGGTTTTGATACCTTGGGTGCTGCAGATGCGAATAATCGATTCGTGTATGTACAAGGGATTCGAGAAGTGATTGAAAGGTTTTCACCGAAGGGACAGGTGGCAGATACTTCGGAGTTTGGAATTAGTGTTGGGCCGGCTGTGCAACCTCGACTTTTGCTTGAACTGGTCGATCAGCGCAAGGTACCTGAGTTGTATCAAGGGAACCGTAAGGAGCAGTTGGTTTACTTCAGCAAGTTGTCCGTAGGATTTGATTTGCGGCCGACACCTATGGCGGTCCCGAGATATAACGCTTCGCGAATTTATGCGGGTTCCCGGTTAGGTGGAAGGGGAGCTGACAATCGAGTAAGCGAATGACCGCGATTGTTACGCTGTTAGTTATCGCGTTGGTTTCGTTGCTGGCGATTAGGGTTGCTACAACGGCGCTGATGATGACTGGATTGAGTTTTGATACGGCAAGCTTTCAGAGTTACTCAGCATTCTTCGGGGTGGGGTTTACAACTCAAGAAGCTGAGTTGGTGGTCAATCATCCGGTTCGAAGGCGGATTATTCGCGATTTGATTCTTGTGGGAAACATCGGCCTAACCTCTGCGTTGGCAACCACGGTCGCGACGTTTGTCCAGGGAACAAACGTCTTCATGTCGTTGATGGTAATTGTAGCTGCCGTGTTGGTGGCCTTTCTTTTTGTGGCATTAGGGCGATTGACTATTGTCCGTAAGAGTTTGGATTCTTTGATTGCGATGTCGTTGAAGCAAGCAGGTTTAGTTCGAGCGCTTGATTACGAGTTGTTGTTGCGGGTTGATCATGGATATGGGGTGTCTGAGTATTTGATGGAGGCAGACAATCCGTTGGTCGGCCGAGAGCTTCGAGAGTCGCGGCCTTGGGATATCGGGGTGGTCGTATTAGCGTTGCGGCGCGATGGCGTGATGATTCCAGGGATTCCCGGACCTAGAGACATCGTGCGCGATGGAGACGTGTTGGTGCTATACGGGCAGGAGTCCGACGTTAGACGACTGATGCAACGCGATGGGCTCAGCGTTTGACTTTGTTCACTTCAAGAAAGCGAATAGGAATTTCGCTTTTGGGATTATCGAGAACGATCGCTAGGTTTCCAGCGAGCAAATCATCTAGTTCTCGACCGACCAACTCTGCTCTCCAGCCTTGAAGGAGTGTCGGTGGTTCTTGCGTATTGGCGTGTGGGTCGAGTCGGAATTGTACAAAATCCCTCAGGTCATCGGATGTTGCGACGAGCATTGGCGAGATGTGTTTTTGATGGCAGATGTAGGCCATGGCAGCGGAGAGGAATTGGGTGAGCATTCCAGGTGGCTGGCCTTTACCGTAGCGTTGTTTTTTAGGCCAGATTGGAGGGGCCGTATGCAGTGATTGTTCGATGACGTCGGAGATTGCGGGAATCCAAGATCGGGTGTTTCGATATTCCATGCCACGAAGCGAAGCGAGATGTTTGTGATCGAAGGATCCTCTGCGAGCGAGTTCTACGAGCAGGTCGTCCCTGAGGATGCGTCGAGGAGGAACATTTTTCTCTTTCGCGAGAGAGTCACGCCAATTCCACAGTCCGCGCGCGACGCTAAGGGATTGACCAGAGAGCGCGGAGATGCCGCTGAGTCGATGCCAGTTCTCGCTCGATTCGAAGGCGTAAAGCTCTGCTTGACGAATTCGAGTCTCGTCGATGAGCCATTCAAGACGATTGTGTTTGCGTAAACGATCGGACAGGTTTTGGTAGATGTCGAGGAGGTCGCGCACGTCTTGTGCAGCGTATTCCAATTGGTGGCGTGAGAGGGGACGCAATCGCCAATCCGAGCGGGTCTCTTCTTTATCAAGCGTTTTTCCGACGATGCGATGAACGACTTTGCCGTAGGAAGCCGGATATTCCATACCCAAGAATCCGGCAGCAACTTGAACGTCAAATAGATTTGGTATTTGGCATTCAGTAGCGCGGTAGCAGAAGAGGGATTCTTCTCGACCCGCATGGACTACGACGGTCTTCTCGGGATCTAGAAGAATCTTCCAGAAGCCGCTCAGGTCTTCTACCGCGAGGGGATCGATCACAGCGATTCCGTCGGGCGTTGCGACTTGAATGAGACATAAAATAGGTCGGTAGGAGTCTTCGGAGACAAACTCGGTGTCGAAAGCGATCAGGGGGAACTTAGCCAGAGATGCGACCCAGGTATCAAGTTCTGATTGGTTATCGATCCAAGAAAAAACTGTGCCCAAAACCAGCCTCAATCCTCCAGGTGCACTTGCGATTCACCTGATTAAACCCAAGAATCCTGGACACTCTCCGCGAATGTTCAGCTATTGTTGTAATCTCTGATGATACCTAATTCAACCGGCAACCAGATGCTTGTAAGTGTGAACTCTCCCGAAGAGTTCGAAATTGCGCTGCGCGCGGGGGTTCCATGGATCGATTTCAAGAACCCGCTCGCCGGGGCTTTGGGCCGCCCAAACATTGAATGCCTCGAGGAAGTTTCCAGTAGAATTTGCGACTTGAAAAGTGAGGATCGATTCCAGTGGAGCATCGCGGGAGGAGAGCTGTTGGAGTGGTCGTTACCCGATGGATTTTGCGAGGAAGATCGTTCGTCCCTAGAAATTCTTGCAGGGCGCGGAGCCATTAAGTGGGGACTGAGCCACTGCGCGAAAGTTGGGGATTGGAAGGATCGTTTCGGCAGATTGAAAGATTTCCTGCCGAAGGCTGAGCAAGCGATCTTGGCTTTTTATGCGGATCACCAACGAGTGGACGCTCCGGGGTGGGACGAAGTATTCCGTGCGGTTCAAGAGTTCGGACTCAAACGGATCCTTATCGATACGGCGGTAAAGGATGGCAAGAGTTTGTTGGATCATTTAACCGTAGAGTCTCTCAGTGAAAAAATTGATCAATCGCACGCATCGGGGGTTCAGATTGCCATCGCTGGATCGTTGCGAATGAAGAATTTGCAGCAAGTGGTTCCCCTCGGTGCAGATTGGATTGGTTTTCGCGGAGCGGTATGTCGAGATATCACCGATCGCTCAAGCCCTATCGATGCTCAACTCGTTCAAAGTGTCCAAGCGTTCTTGCAGAAACCCAACTGAATAGCCAGTTTTAGAAACCCGCGCTGACGTGTCTTCAAACCATCGCCCACTCCCACTTCCCGCCGTTGTTTTAGAACGTGGTGTTCCTGTCGGTGGGATTTCGCTGCCATCTGAAAATCCCGAAGCGTTTTTAGCGGAATTTCAACAGCAATACGGCTTTGCCGGGCTGAGTCTATACCGCATCGTTGGCTTGGAAGAGGCTAGCGCAAGCAGTCGGCAGCGGGTTGTTGGAAATGACCAATTGCCGGGGGATTCCGAGAGCAAATAGCAGCTAAGGCCTGGAATGCGAGCCGAGGGATAGGTGCGAAAAGTCTGCGCAGCTTATCTATTTTGCGCGATCGGCATAACGAGCACTTCCGTTGTTTTGATGCTGACTGTCAATCTTGATGGTCGAAGCGACCCAATAAGGCTCGGAATCTTTCTCTGAATGCGACATGGGCTCAAACAGGTTTCACAATGATGGGTAATGCTCGCTCGGTAGCGGATGAAGTTCACGG
>JBJONT010000182.1:0-13944 GCA_046051705.1 Planctomycetota bacterium
ATACAGGTCGCTAAAATCCTCAAGGAAACAATTTGGCTACTGAGAAAATATTGTGACCAAGATGATTTCGATTCGGGCCGATTTTCGTGCTCGTGCTCGTGCTCGTGCTCGGATAACGGGGGCAGTTCTATTGCATTCAGAGGTAGGTCTTGGGTTGGCCGAACATAACACCGCTACAGGTTGTTTTCGATTACGAGCACGAGCACCGTTTCACTGAGCACGAGCAAGAGTGCTGCAAAACCGATGCAAAGCAATACACGGCCACCAAAATCCTCGAAGAACCAATTTGGCTACTGAGAAAACATAGTGACCAAGCTGATTTCGATTCTCGCCGATTATCGTGATCGTGCTCGTGCTCGTATAACGGGAGCAGTTCTATTGTATTCAGAGGTAGGTCTTGGGTCGACCGAGCATAACACCGCTACCGGTTGATTTCGATTACGAGCACGAGCACCGTTTCACTGAGCACGAGCACGAGGCTGTAAAACCGATGTAAAGCAATACCGGTCGCTAAAATCCTCGAAGAACCAATTTCGATGTAGCGAATTTTCTATTTTAGAAATAAGTTGCGCCTAGGAATATCACCAAATGGGCCTTTGCGGATGTGATATGAGAAGTACGAGGTTCATTTCTAGGAACGGTTAACGCCAAATGGTATTCAAGCATTGGGATTTCGGGCCGATTGAGCATATGATTGAGCCCACGCTGTTATTAATATTCGCCGTGATGTTATCCCTGTCAGGGTTGTATGTTTTGGTTTGGCGACTTCAATCGTTGGACATAAAAGCGAGTGCAAGAGCCGAAAAGATTCCGGAAAAGCTTGATCCTTACAAAGTGGCGTACTTGCGAGGAGAGGACTCGGAGTTATTACGAGTGGCGATGGTCGATTTGGTGAATCGCGGGGTGCTTAAAAATCCGCAGAGAAATTACGATGGGCTCGAGGTAGTGACCGATGTTGACCAGTGGATATGCGATGAACAGCAAGCTTCAGGATGGGAATTCACGGCAATTCAGAGGTCTCTGATCGAGCATTTCCAGACGGCCAATACCGCAACAAGTATTCTGTATTCGAAGAGCAAAGCTAATACGAAACGGTTCATGGAAGAGTATCAAGACTGGGCTCGAGAGAAAAAGTTTTTAAGAGATGAAAAGAGTGTTGAGACAGCAAAGTGGATCGCTATTGTTTGGGGTGTAGCTCTCACGCTTTTCTTTCTGACTTGTTTGTGGATTCGATGTAGTCCCACGGTGCCTATGGAAGTACTAAAGAGCTTCGCGATTGGGGGGGTGAGCTGCTTGTTATTATCCACTGTTGCATTTTGTGCATACGTCGAAGCAATACCGCGATTGAGTCGGCGTGGTAAGAAGTTTTTAACCGACGTTCAATTGATCTATAGATCATTGAGAAGCTTAAAAAGCTTCGAATCGGATAAAACGCGACGGGCTAATTTGAGGGTGTCCGATTCAAAGTGGCCACTACTTGCGGCTGGAATCTTTGGTGTTGCAGCGTTGCAGGGAAGCTCGCTGGATGTGATGTATCAGTCGTTCAGGGTTTCAGCTACAAGTGAGCCGGGTGGCGAGACGCCAGCAGGTGGATGCGGATCAGGGGGCGGTTCAGGAGGTTGCGGTGGCGGCGGAGGTTGCGGTTGCGGTGGTGGAGGGGGATGTGGCTGTGGCGGTTGATGAAGTTTTTCGTGGGGATTATCGAAGCTATAGGAGAATGTTCAATGAAAGGTGATTGCGATGGCCTTTGAGAATTTAGCGAAACTTGGAGTTGGGCTTGGGTTTCGAGAACCGATGCTCGCAGAGTTGTTTGCTTATCGTTCCTCGATTGATTTTCTGGAGATTACCGCAGACCACTATTTCGATGCCTTGCCGACAAAGCTGGCTGAGTTGGAATTGTTGCAGCGAAATTTCCCCTTGATTCCGCACGGGCTGGCGATGTCACTCGGCAGCGCTGAGGGGCTTGATGATCAATACGTCAAGGCATATACGGGGATTGTTCAACGTGTAAAACCCGCTTGGTGCAGTGAGCATATCGCCTTTACTCGCTCGGAGGGGATCGATGTCGGACATCTATTGCCTCTTCCGAAGACGGATGCATCGTTGCGAGTCCTTCACAACAATATTTCAAAGTTGCAGGACCATCTTCAGGTGCCTTTGATTTTGGAGAACATCACCGAGATGTTTCGCTATCCGGATGAGAAGTACGATGGAGCGGATTTTTTGTGCAAGCTTTGCGAGCAGAATGAGGTCGGATTGCTGCTGGATGTGACCAATCTATTTATCAATGCGGCCAATCAAGGATGGGATCCGATTGAGCATCTTCGCCGTTTGCCAACGGACCGCATCGTGCAACTTCATTTCGTCGGCGGATATGTAGAAGATGGTCAGTGGGTAGACAGTCATAGCCTCGCGACGAATGAGGAGATATGGGATTTGATGCAATCTGTTTTTCAAGTCACGGATGTCAAAGGATGTATATTGGAACGCGATGAGCATATTCCTTCGATGGCAGAACTCGTAACGGAATTGGATCGAGCAAGAGGGTTGCTTGCTCGCAGTCAGCAACATGCAAGCTAGTCCGCTTGCAAGCGAACTTCGGTAGAGGCAGTTGGTAATGAGCAGTCAAGGAGATCCGAAGAAGCAGGACCTGGAGTCGAGCGAAGTTGCGGAATTAGCAAAGTTGCAGTCGATGGTGGTTCGCGGTTTAGTGCGAGCTGATGTGGCTCCTGAGGAAATCGACTTGGGTGAATTCGAGCGAGCGGCGAGGACATTGCTTCGCAAGCGAATGTCTCAGACGCAGAGTTTACTTCCGCTGAGCAGTCGCGAGTTAGGAGATAGTTTTCGCGGTTACTTTCAGCGGTTTGCGCAAGCGAATCATTTCAATGGTCGCCGAGCGATTGTATTAGATGGATTGTATTTTTCGAGTTGGATGTTGAAGCAACGTTTCAGATTGACTGCGTCGTGTATCGAAGCGTTGCGGTGGGAGCACGAATGGTGCAGGTTGTTTTCCAGGCGAGTGAGCTTGAGGTGTGCAAGGTATCACGGACATCATCCTGAGGTTCCGAAAGGGCTGTTCGTATTTCTACGTGCGGGCAGTCTCGTGCGTTACTGGAAGATATCCTCGTGAAAGGGTGAAGCCACGAGTGGCTTCACCCTTGTTTGTGCTGGCGGAAGTCAATTTGTTTATAAGTTTGATGGGATGATAGGTAATAGGATTTGGCTAGGCTTCGCTGGGCCCTGGAAGAGCGTGTGGGTTGCAGGTCGGAAATCTTCTTGTTGAGCTTGGAAGATATTCGGAACGTATTTCTGTGGGTTTCGATCGATGAATGGGAACCAGGAGCTTTGGACATGGATCATGATTTTGTGTCCACGGCCGAAGGTATGACACAGGTCGTTGAGTTCGAATTGGATGCGGGTCGGTTCGTTGGGGTTCATTGCGATAGGTTCGGTGAAGCCGTTCCGGAAGCGGCCTCGAAGTACCCCTGCGCGGATTAGTTCGTGTCGGCCTGAGTTCGCACTTTCTTTCGGGTCGCTTCTGCGACTTGTCGGGCCTTGGGTACCAGGATGCACATCGATAATTTTTACGACCCAGTCAGCATCGGATTCGGTGGTTGCGACCCAGAGGTCGATTGGGATCGAGCCGGCGAGACTGATCGGATCTGCTAGCACATCGCTTTGATAGACCAAAACGTCGGGTCTCCAGGATGCAAAGCGTTGGTCTTCGGTGACGTAATCACGAGCCCAGTTATTCGTGATTTCCATCGTGTAGGGAACTGGTTTGCGAGGATCGCTTGGAAAGGTATCCGAGGAGTCTGAAGTGGGGGGAGTGCGGGAGAGTTTGCCGTTTTGGCTCAGGAAGAACGGGGTTGGTTGTGAATTCTTAGGGGGCCAGTTTTCGAAGGTACGCCAGCGGTTCGCGCCGGTTTCGAAGGCGGTCATTTCGTGGAAGTAACCGTTTCCGTTGCCGCGTAGGTGGTGTTCGAAGAAGGGGAGTAAGACATGTTCTTGAAACCACAAAGAGGTGGCAAAACCGAAGTCGGCAGTTCCAAGTTTCGCGCCGTCATCGCCTGCCCATTGGCCGTGGAACCAGGGGCCCATGACTAGGCTATTTTGGATATTTGGATTTTGTTTTTCGATTGCGGCGTAGGTTGCCAGTGGGCCGTAGAGGTCTTCGGTGTCATACCAACCGCCGACGGTTAACACCGCCGCTTGGATATTCTTCAGGTGGGGAAGAAGATTTCGAGCTTGCCAGAACGCATCGTAGTTCGGGTGGTTTTCCAAATCGTTCCAGAATGGAATTTCATCTTTGAAGTAGAGTTTATCGACATTTGATAGGGGGCCGAGATCGAGAAAGAATTGGTAGCCATCGCGGGTTGGGTGTTGGAATCCGGGGAGTGACTCCGTGGTTGGTTCTGGACGCGGTTTGCCGAAGGAGGAGAAAAAGTTAAAAGCCATCGGTAAGACGAAAGCGCCGTTTCGGTGGAAGTCATCGAAGAACCAGTCTGCGATGGGCGCTTGGGGGGATACGGCACGGAGGGCGGGGTGAGAATTAATCGCCCCGGCGGAGGTGTAGAAGCCTGGATAGGAGATCCCCCACTGGCCGACTCGACCGTTGTTCTTTGGGAGGTTTTTTACTAGGTACTCGATGGTGTCGAAGGTGTCGGTGCTTTCGTCGATTGCGGTGTTGTCCGCGATTGCGGCGTTGTTAGAGAGTCCGTTATTGGAAGATGGGTTATTGGTAGTTTTCGACTTCTCAGACGCAGAGAGTTGGGGACGCATGTTGATGAATTCACCACCGCTCATGTAGCGTCCGCGAACGTCTTGGAATACGAAGATGTATTTCTTTTGTTCGAATGCGGCTGAGGGACCGAGACGGGTTTTGTAGGTGCTAAGTCCGTAGGGGCCGACGCTGTAGGGTGTACGGCTAAGGAGGATGGGGTAGGAGGTAGCGGGGTTCGGATCGTTGGGGATGTAGATGGAAGTGAAGAGTTCCACGCCGTCGCGCATCGGGATTCGAATCTCGGACTTGCTGTAGTTAGCGCGGATAAAGTCGGCGCGGGGGTCGGATGGAGGGGTGGGGGATTGGGCTTGAGCGTCGGGGTATGCAAAGGTTAGCAGGGTGATCGCGGCCAACATGGAGTTAGCAAGGAAAAAAATCGACTTTGGCATCGATGTCGAGCGGGTAGCAAGAGGAGTGGTGTGTAAAGTTTGGGAGAGAAGGTTAAACTGCATGGCGTCCATCGGTTCGCTAGTAGGGAATTGTTGCATCGGTGATGTAGTCGGAACGACCTGGGATGAAATACGGCCCGGGCAGGAAGTAGATTTTAATCGAAACGATGAAACCCAAACCCCCAAAAGCTAAACGAACGCTCGCAGATTTTATTCGGGGCGATGCGGCTTCGCCCGACCTGAATGAAGATCAGGATAACAGTGTCCAGGATAACACTAGCCACGATAACAGTGCCCAGGATAACGGCGATGCTCTGGGACAGGGGGGAGAGCAGGAGGGGGGCGAGCAGGTTGGAGCCAAGCGCGAGCAATCTGGCACGGAACGGAAGCGAAAGGGGCGGGTTGGGGAAAAGGAAGATGAAAAAGGAGCGGGCGGAGGTGTAGCGGAGGCGAAGGAGAATCCGGCAGAGGCGTTTCTTGAAGCGATTGCTGGGTTGAAGGATTTTCAGAGTGCGGTAAGTCGCTGGGTAGCAGGCAAGCCCTATTATTGGGAGGGTGCTTGGGGGGGGGCGGTAGCACCGTTGGTGTGTGCGGTCCGCCGGAAGTTAGGTCGTCCGCTGTTGGTACTTGTCGCGCACCATCAGGAGGCAGAGAGCATCGCGAGGGACATTGAGTTTTTTTCCCAAGAGGAGTCATTGGTATTTCCGCCGGGTTCGGAGGATGTACCTGAGGATGCCCTTGAGCAGCAGGAGATGATCGATCGATTGCAGGTGTTAGCTAGGTTGGATCGGTACAATGCGGAATCTTCTACGAAGAAACCTTCAGCCAAGAAGTCTGTTGCAAAGGGGGGGAGTTCTAAGTCGGGGGGCGAGAAAGAGGGGAAGGGGAATGGAGTACCTGTGGTGGTTGCGACGATGCAATCGATCATGCAATGTGTTCCAAGTCCGGAGCAATTGCGCAGTGACCGCAAAACGATCACGGTGGGCGGGACGCTTGATTTGCGCGAGTTCAAAGAGTGGCTTGAGTCGGTAGGATATCGATCGACCACATCGGTGAAGATGGTTGGTGAGTATACGGCTAGGGGAGGGATACTCGATGTGTATCCGCCGGACGTTGCAGAGCCGTATCGCATCGAGTTGTTTGACAATGAGATCGAGTCGATTCGGACTTTTGATACCGTCACGCAGCGTTCGATCCAGCGGGCGGAAAGGGTGGATTTGATATCGGCCAAGGATGTTGCTAAGGAAGAAGGAACACTGCTTGATTATTTACCGTCGGATACCATGGTCTTGTTTAGCGAACCGACGGCGGGGATGCATCAAGCGTTATTATTTCAAGCGAGGGTGCCCTTTCCGGAGCGGTTTAAAGATCCGAAAGAGTTGTTGGAAAGGTTGCAGAAGTTCGCTTATGCCGACATCGGTCAGTTAGCCATTGAGGGGTATCCTTGGGATTCGGTACGAATCCCGATTGGGGATGTGCAGCGGATAGGAGGGGAGTTGGAGCGGATATCGATAGAGATCGACCAGACGCTTGGGGTGGATCGCCGTGCGGTGGTGGTTTGCATTAATGCGGGGGAGTTGTCCCGCATGCAGGAGATTTTAGCCGGCAGTGCGGCTTATGCATCCGGTCGCATAAGGTTAGTCGAAGGATTGTTATCGGCGGGATTTGAGATTCCCGCGGGTGCTTTCATTTTGACTGTTAATCAGATTTTGCGTCGAACGATGCTCAAGCGATCAGGGAGGAAGCATGCATCGAAGGCGATCGATAGTTTTTTGGATTTGAAGGAGGGGGACTTAGTCGTCCATCTTTCGCATGGGATTGGGATTTATCTTGGGATGGAGATGATCACCAAGGAGGGGCAGAAGTACGAGCATTTGGTCATTGAGTTCGACGAGGGAGCGAAGTTGTATGTACCGGCATCGAAGATCGACTTTGTGCAGCGGTATGTAGGTGGGACGAAGACAAGGCCGAGGTTAGCGAAGATTGGCGGCCAAGCTTGGGCGAAGCAGAAGAAGGCTGCGGAGAGTGCGGTGGAGGACATGGCTGCGGACTTGCTCGATTTGCAAGCGCAGAGGCGGAGTCTCAAGGGGATTACATTTCATGCTGATTCCGTTTGGCAGCATCAATTTGAAGGTTCGTTTCCGTATGAGGAGACGGTCGATCAGTTGACAGCGATCGAAGCGACGAAGAAGGACATGGAGTCGAGTCGACCGATGGAGCGGTTGATTTGTGGGGATGTTGGGTTTGGGAAGACCGAGGTCGCAATGCGGGCTGCTTTTAAGGCGGTCGAGAGTGGCTATCAGGTGGCAGTTTTGGTTCCCACAACGGTGCTTGCTGAGCAGCATGCTAAGACGTTCAAGGATAGGATGGCGGAGTTTCCTTTTGAGATTGCGAAGTTGAGTCGATTTGATACGGCAGCTAAGCAATCGAAGGTACTAGCGAAGCTTGCGAAAGGGCAAGTCGACATTATTGTCGGAACGCATCGCTTGGCATCGAGCGATGTGAAGTTTTTCAATCTTGGGTTGTTGATTATCGATGAGGAGCAGAAGTTTGGGGTGGAGCTGAAGGAGAGAATCAAGAAGACAGCAACCCAGGTGGATGTATTGACTTTGTCAGCAACGCCAATTCCGAGAACGTTGCACATGTCCCTTGTGGGGATTCGCGACATCTCGAACTTGGTAACTGCACCTGAGGAGCGGATGGCAGTTGAGACCAGGGTGGTGCGGTGGAACGATAAGCTTATTCGCAACGCCGTCTTGCGCGAGCTAAATCGCGACGGTCAGGTGTACTTTGTCCACAATCGGATTAGCGACATGCATGCGGTTGCGGCGAAGTTGCAGCGGATTGTGCCTGAGGCAAAGGTGGCGATCGGGCACGGGCAAATGGCCGAGCATGAGCTTGAGCGAGTGATGATGGATTTCATCGAGCATCGAGTTGATATTTTGTTGGCAACAACAATTATCGAGAGTGGATTAGATATCTCGAATGCGAATACGATCTTCATCGATGAAGCCGATCGCTATGGGCTTTCGGAGTTGCATCAATTGCGAGGGAGAGTCGGTAGATACATCCATCAAGCGCATTGTTACTTGTTGGTAGACAGCAACAAGCATCTCAATCCGGATGCGGCGAGGAGATTGCATGCGATCGAGGAGTTCTCGCAGTTGGGGGCGGGGTTTGGAATTGCGATGCGGGATTTGGAGATTCGTGGAGCAGGAAATCTGCTTGGGACTCAGCAAAGTGGGCATATCGCAGCGGTTGGGTATGAGCTTTATTGTCAGATGTTAGACAATGCTGTGCGGCAGCTAACCAAGCAGCCACCGAAGTTCAGTCTTGATGTTGACATTCAGTTACCGATCGAGGCTTATTTGCCGAGCGAATACATTCCCGACATGAGGCAGAAGATCGATGTGTATCGTCGGATTTCACGATTGCAGGACATTCAGGCTATCGAGACGATTCGGCAAGAGTTGCGAGATCGATTTGGAGAGGTGCCCGCGGCTGTCGAGCGGCTGTTGCGATTAGCGGAGTTGAGGATGGATGCGACTCTTTGGACTGTGAGGTCGGTGGACATTCAGGAGCGTTTCTTGCGGTTGCAGTACAGCGATGGGAAGCGGATAGCACAGTTATCGAAGCTTCATGGGGGTAAGTTGAGGATTGTGGAGCGTGAGCAGAGCGCTTATTGGCCGTTGTGGGAAGTGATTACAGCACGGCCGGATTCTAGAATGGATTCTCGCATGGATCATCGGATGGGCTCGCGTATGGATCCACGCGTCGATTATCGAGGGGAGCGAGTTGGGACGAGTCGTCCTAAAGAGGAGTTGAGTGACAAGGAGCGGTTAGCGAGGATTGATTTGCTAGCAGTCCTCAAAGAAGTCTTGCGTTACTGATTGAAATTTTCGTAGAGTCTCTGTTGGTGTCGTGTCGGGCGCTATGGGCTTGCTGCAGGGTTGAAGATTTCTTGGGAGACGGGAAATCCACGTGTGTTGGGCTCAAGGCTTCTGGGAATCTGGACGCAAGAGAATTAAGGCATAAGAGAATCAAGGCATAGCAGTGCAGACGCAACGAACATGGAAGAAGCTCGTCGTATGGATGGTGCCAGGGGTTTGGGGTATTGCTGGGCTGTTTGTCCCTTGTGAATCCATTGGGCAGGAAGTTAGTGGATTGCAGCAACCGGTTTACATTGCGGAGCCGGTGGTGGTTGGCGGGGAGGTTCAGCGTGCGTCGGCGGTTGGGATGCCGGCGGATGTAGGTGGTCGCGAATTAACTGATTCCGCGTCGGTTGTACGGGGTGGGGAGTTGTTCGAAGCCAGTGGCGTCATTGCGGTTGTTGGGGAAGAGCGGATATTGATAGGTGATTTGTTTCCGCCTGCAAAGATAACGTCGGAGGTGGTGCAAAGTCGGGAGTTTCAGTCTCAATTGCGCAAAGCGTTGCGGATGTCGATTGAGCAAAAGTGTTTAGCGCAGCATTTTCTCAATGCTCAGGCTGGGGGCAAGCCCAAGAAGGAGCGTGAGGAGATGCGTAGCAAGATGATGTCGAAGACGGCGGAGATTTTCCGTACGAAGGTATTGCCCGAGCAGATCAAGAAAGCGAAATGCGAGACAGAAGCGGACTTTATTGCTTTACTCGAAGGGCAGGGGACATCGCTTACTGCATTGATGCACACATTTGCGGAGCAAGTGTGGGCTGATCAAGCGTTGCGAGAGGGGGTTCAGGAGAAGCCCAACGTGTATCTTGAGGAGATGCAAGAGTATTACGACGGGCATGCAGACGAGTGGAATCGTCCTGCGCGGGTACGTTTTAGGATTCTTTCGGCGATGTTCAAAGAGCAGCCGAATCGCGAAGAGGCTTATCGCTCGATTGTCGACATGTGGAATCAAGTATATTTTGGTGGTGCTCCGTTTGAGTCTGTTGCGAGGAAGCAATCGACAGGATATTTCGCCAGTGAGGGTGGGGTATTTGACTGGACGCGGCGTGGTGCGTTGAAGAGTAAGGTGATCGAGGAAGTGGTTTTTGCCATTGAGCCCCGTGCGTTGAGTCAGGTCATCGAGGATGCGGATGGATTTCATGTGGTTGAGGTACTGGAGCGTGAGAGCGAGTATCGGATGAATTTTGCTCAAGCTCAGGGGGAGATTCGCGAAGCGATTTTGAAGCAAAAGCGGTCGGAGCAAGAGAACGAGTACAA
The DNA here is from genome assembly GCA_046051705.1 of Planctomycetota bacterium. Classification (GTDB taxonomy): domain Bacteria; phylum Planctomycetota; class Planctomycetia; order Pirellulales; family Pirellulaceae; genus JBKCUI01. The sequence goes on from JBJONT010000182.1 coordinate 10,359, forward strand.
GAAAAAGATTCGCGAGTTGACGCCTATATGGTCACGCTGGCCGGAGGATATCCCGGGAGCTCGGGATTTGAAAGAAATCCAGTGATTGTTGTATGCTAGGAATGTTGGGCTGCTGGAGCCTGCCGAGTGAACTTGACGTTTGGCCTTCGGATGGGGTACTTTACGCGTCGAGTCTGGAGTCTTAACACACCAAGGATGGGGGGTTGGAATGACTGATCGCATAGATCGCAACGTTGCAAGTGGCAATGATCTCAAGGGCAAGAGTGCTAGCGGGTCGGGGAATGGGCCTGTGAGTTCCGTACCGATGCTTGATGTCGGACGTGGCAATGGGCCATTGAAGCAAGAGTTCATGGCAGCCATTGAGCGAGTGATTGACAGCGGTCGGTTTTTGCATGGGCCTGAAGTAGGGGAATTAGAGCGAACCGTCAATGAAGTGTGTGGGACGGCGCATGCGATTGGATGTGCATCGGGTAGCGATGCATTGCTGTTGGCTTTGATGGCCATTGACATCGAGCCGGGGGACGAGGTGATCGTTCCGAGTTTTACATTTTTCGCGACGGCCAGTGCTGTGTCGCGTTTGGGTGCCGAACCGGTTTTTGTGGACATTGATCCGTTGACATACAACATGGATCCGGCAAGTCTCGAGCAGAGTATTACGTCGCGAACACGAGCGATCATACCGGTGCACTTGTTCGGACAGTGCGCAGCGATGGACAAGATTTGCGAGATTGCTAACCGGCATGACTTGGTGGTTATCGAGGATGCGGCTCAAGCGATCGGAGCGGCTTGGGATGATCGACCTGCGGGTGCTTGGGGGCAGATGGGTTGTTTGAGTTTTTATCCGACCAAGAATTTAGGTGGGATGGGTGATGGTGGGATGTTGGTCTGTCAGGATGAGGCTTTAGCATCGAAGATTCGGTTGCTTGCCTCGCACGGGATGCAGCCTAGGTATTACCACAAGTTGGTTGGAATCAATTCACGATTGGATACGATTCAAGCGGCGATATTGGGTGTGAAGATGGCCCATTTGGAGTCGTATGCGCAGGCGCGTGGGACGCATGCCCAGCGGTACAAAGAGTTGTTTGAGGCGAGTCGGATGACCGACATTGTGCAATTGCCGTTGAAGCATCCGAAGAGCAAGCATGTTTGGAATCAGTATGGCATTCGGGTTCCGTATGGCCGGCGGGATGCGTTGAAGGCGCATTTGCAGGCACAAGGGATCGGATGCGAGATTTATTATCCGGTGCCGTTGCACATGCAGGAGTGTTTTTCGGATCTTGGGTACAGTGTAGGATGTTTGCCGCACACGGAAGCGGCTGCCCGAGAAATCCTTCATTTGCCCGTGTATCCTGAGCTTACCGAAGGTGAGCAGGAGGCGGTAGTCGAGGGGATTGCGGCATTTTACATGTCTGGGGCGTTCCGGCGGGCCGCATAGCGGTTGGCGGTTGGACTTGCGTCTTGTCCCGCTTTTTTCACAATTGCCATCTGCGGGGTTGGCGGTGCCGACTAGGATATTAGTCGGCATTTGTTTTTTGGGTGGAAAGAATTGATAGAGATTTATCGATGACGATAGAAGCACAGGGCGGTGGCGAGGATAAGGCGGTTCCAACTGGAGTTGCGGCTCAGGCAGGAGTTTCTGGCGCGATAGAGATACCCAATCGTTTTGATTTCGTGGAAGCCTCAGACAGGATCTATCAGCAGTGGATGCAAGCCGGTTGTTTTGACGCCAACATCGATCGAGCGAAGCGTCCTTACACGATCGTCATTCCACCACCGAACGTAACGGGTGCGTTGCACTTAGGTCACGCGCTCAACAATACGCTTCAGGATATCCAGATCCGCAAGCACCGGATGATGGGGGAAGTCGCATTGTGGATGCCGGGCACGGACCATGCGGGGATTGCAACACAGGCGGTTGTCGAACGCCGACTTCGTGAGCTGGAGAATAAGACCCGCCACGACTTGGGTCGAGAGAAGCTTGTCGAGCGGATATGGGAGTGGAAAGACCAGTATGAAGGAAGGATTCTTGGACAGTTAAAGCGGATGGGATGCAGTTGTGATTGGCGTCGGACGCGATTCACGTTGGACCCGATGTGTGCTCGGGCAGTTCGTTCTACTTTTTACGATCTGTTTTCCAAGGGGTTGATTTACCGTGGGAAGCGGTTGGTCAATTGGGACACCTATTTGCAGACTGCGGTCAGCGATGATGAAGTGAGCACTGAGGGAGTCGACGGTCATTTTTGGCATTTCCGTTATCCAGTGGTTGAGCCTAAGGCAGGTGAACCGGCATTCGTTCAGGTAGCGACGACTCGTCCCGAGACGATGCTTGGTGATACGGCTGTAGCAGTGCATCCTGAGCCTCGAGCGGCGTTAGCTAAGGCGATCCGTGGATTGGAAGAGAAGATAGCCGAGTCCAATGCGAAGGATGCCGAGCAGTACACGCAGCAGCTAGATGAATTGAAGGAGCGGGAGCGGGACGTTTTGCCAACGCTTGAACTGCTTGTTTCGATGGCGAAGTCTGGGCGAAAGATTCGTTTGCCGTTGGCGAACCGAGAAATACCACTGGTCTGTGATACTTGGGCGAAGCCCGAGTTAGGCACTGGATGTGTGAAGGTCACTCCTGCGCATGATCCGAACGATTATGAGGTTGCCAAGCGATGTTCATTGCCGATGATCAGCATCATGAACACCGATGGGACGATCAATGGTAACGTTGGAGAGAGTGCTAAGGAGTTCGTTGGATTGACGATGAGCAAGGCGCGCGAAGGTGTAGTCGCCGCGATGGATCGTTTGGGGTTCTTGGATCAAGTCGAAGAGCGGCGAATTGAGTTGAAGCATAGTGATCGAAGCAAGACGCCGATTGAGCCGTTTCTGGCCGATCAGTGGTTTGTTGCGATGGATGTTTTAGCGCAATCAGCTATCGATGCGGTGAAGGATGGTCGGGTAAAGATTTATCCAGAGAGGTATGCGACGGGGTACGTCGATTGGTTGAGTGAGAAGCGAGATTGGCCGGTTGGGCGTCAGCTTTGGTGGGGGCATCAAATTCCGATTTGGAGCCGAACTTATGAGGATGAAGCGCAGGCGAAGCGCGAGCTAGCAGAACTGAATGGGTTGCCGGAAGCTTTATCTGGGAAGTTATCCGCTTCTGTCGAGGGTGCCGAGTTGGAGTCCAATAGTTCTGATTCCACTCAAGCTGGTGCTGGTAACGGGGCATCTAGTTGGACAGTGCATGTGTGCATTCGACAGGAGGAAAGTGGCTTAGAGAGTTTGATTAGTTCAAAAGGTTTCGTACGTCAGGAAGACGTGCTCGATACGTGGTTCTCTTCGGCGTTGTGGCCACACTCAACACTTGGGTGGCCCGAGTCGACCGAAGAATTGAATTATTTCTATCCGACGAATACGTTGATCACTTCGCGCGACATCATCACCTTGTGGGTTGCGCGGATGGTTTTGATGGGATTGAACAATGTAGGAGAAGTCCCATTTAAGGAAGTTTATATCCATCCGAAGATTCTCGATGGGTTCGGTGAGACGATGTCGAAGAGCAAGGGGAACGGTGTGGATCCCTTGGACGTAATCGACAAGT
>JBJONT010000183.1:0-4223 GCA_046051705.1 Planctomycetota bacterium
GGCTCGAATCGGAAAGAGTCTCCCCGCCGCAAACCCGGGGAGTGCTTCACGACCGGCTCCTACGGCCGTGCGATTGCCTATGCGTGCACGAAGGCAAAGGTTGCTACTTGGAGCCCCAATCAGCTACGCCACGCTGCCGCTACGCGATTGCGCGAGCTAGAAGGGATTGAGACCGCCTCGGTGTTGCTCGGGCATAAGTCCCTGGACGTAACCCAGGTTTACGCGGAAGCCTCCACCAAGAAGGCGTTTGAGGTCGCTCGCAAGTACGGATGATCTTTTGCAAAAAATAATGCGCATTTTTGCAAAGATGCATAGCCGGAAAGTGGTCGGATGCTAACAATACTGAGCGCGGCGACACCTTCCGCCGAATCGGCGGATTGAAACAAGGAATGTCAAGTTCTCTCTTACTGGGATAGGTGTCGCCCCTAGAGGCCACTGCGATCTGGTTTCGCGGTGGATTACTTGTTTCTGACCCAGGAGTGATTGTGATGTCCCCTAAATCTTCGGTGCCACTAGTTGAAGCAGTTGAAAAGGTCACCGGCTATCGTCCCCATGTTCAGACCTGTCGGCGATGGGTAAAGCGAGGCGTTCAGGGTATCCGGCTCGATGCAAAATACATCGGTGGCAGATACTACACGACCCTTGAAGCTGTCCAGGCTTTCATCGATGCGACAACTGAAAGTCGCATCGAAAGTGCGCGCGCTGCGAAAATCGAGTTTCCGAAGCCTCCGGTGCCCGGTCGCGTAGTGGCGGCCGTCAAGGAATTCGACAAGCTGTGCAAGGGTGGCGGGAAACTCTAACCCAAGCCGACCCTCTCTAAAACGAAAAAAGCCAGGCTGACAAACGGCAAATTATGTCAGCACTGGCTCAAGTCATCTTAACCTACGGAAGTCTAGCATGGCGAAGAGCGATGTCTACTTTCAATTCCCAATCCGCGCCTTGAACTTAGGGGATAAACTCGATGAGGTAGCTGTACAAACTGCTAGGAAAAGGCACCACGAGATTTTCTGTTATTGCTTGGTCAATTTCGGGAAACAAAAGTTTGGTGAAAACGAACGGGAGAATTTGCTCCTGGCGCGACGGTGCTTAAACCACTGTAACATCGATTGTGACATCGAGAATCGGCAACATGCTGAGGTTTTGTATGCGGGCGGGTACTTCAATGTGAAATTGGAAGACTCGATGGAAAAAACGATCGAGTGTTACGAGTTGATTTGTGGGCTGCCTGGAGGGAACATGCAGGTTCGGTTGCGGGAGGATCTGTTCCTGGACTGGCCGTCGATGGGTTGGCGTGAATGGTCGATACTCTGCGGAGTCTACGCAATGCTCGGCGGTCGCAGCAAAGTCCGGCTCTCCTACAAGCAAATGAACGCATTAGCGTTGGGGGTTGATGGGGTTTCTAGGATCTCCCCCACGGACCTGAACGCCTTGAGAATGAGTGATCGCCAGACGCAAATCACTGTTCAGCGACTGGTAGAACGAAAGCTGTTTTCAAAAGCATCTGTCAATGGACGACACAACTGGTATTCGTTCCTACCCCAAGTTTTACTTGAACGCGATTTGGTACTGGAGCAAGCCGAAAAGTTGTTGCGAGAGCATCAAACAAAGTCCTCGGAGCGTACAAAAGCCTTGAAGCAAGGGGTGCTTGAGACGCTCGAAGTTCTCAAACGCGATGCAGGAAGAAGAGAGTTAGCTCGAATCAGGGCGTCGGAACCCAGGAAATCCTAGGCGTAGGCATCAGGTAGGCATCAGGTAGGCATCTAGGTAGGCATCACGTGAGCATCGTGTGAGCATCGTGTGAGCATCCATGTAGCAACCACGTAGGCATCGCGTAGGCTTCACGTCGGCTTTCATAGAAACGTTCTCATAGAAGCTTCTTCACAGAAGCGGTTCATAAAATCCCTTTTCAGAAAATCTGTTCATAGAAGGGGGGAAGTTGTGCTTTTGAAAGTCGACGCTAGTGAAATCCCCCGGAGGATGGAGGGTCGGCATTCACTAGAAAGCGAGATAGGCGGACGTGCGCGGAGTTGTTACCCCTCGGTAGACGATTCACAGTGAGACAAGGGGGGCTTTGGCACTTGAGTGGAGGACTTTCCCCTAGGGTGCTTTCGTAGTGGGAGAGCGGAAGTTGCACCAGTGCTTTCGGAGTCGTCTGTCGTCGCAGCACTAGCTCGTGAAAGTTCCCCAGTGGCCGACCCGACCCCCAGCGTCTTGGAGCATCGGCTTGCATGGAGAGACCCCAAAATCAAGCAAATCGATTTTCAGCCCGAGCGTCTCGGCAGCCCTTAAAAGTTTCCCCCTCGATCGGCATTTTGAGTTCGAAGGATTCCGCCCACCTGTTGGTCCGCATAGCTCCTTCTTGTGCTACCGATTTGGCCTATCTGACTGACTGACTGACTCCTGTAGGGGGCCCCCCCAAGGCCTGCTATTAGCCAGCCTACTTTCGCCGTGATTGGGAAAGTAAGCCTATTGATGCACCTCTCAGGAGCATTCAGCGGCGATCTACATCCTGCTTGAAGAACTGCTCCTTGATCGAATTTGTGCGGTCCCTTTGAGCATTGGAAAATTTTGCACCCAGCCTGGGATGTCAGACATCGTGTTTGGCGATTTATTTTGCCAACATGAAATTGACGCCCTCGGTCTAAATCAGGTGTATAGCCCGCGAATTCATGGGATACTGCACGATAGGCTTGCCTGCGTTCTGCTGGCAATCCTTGCAATATTTGCTATGTTCACGCTCCCGCGTCTCGTAGTAAATCGGGTTTAGAAATGGGCGCAACGGTAGAATCTAGTTCGCCCCCAATCACATGGGGTGAGAATCACGTCCGATGGAACCACCACTTTGGAACACGATTACGGCGTCTCAGTACGAATGGGAACGTCGTGCGCTTGACTTCATACGTGCCGGATTGCCCAACCACGAGCCCTATCGCGCTTGGTCAAACTTCGAGTTCCAAACCGCCGACGGGGCAATCTACGAAGTCGACCTGCTGGTGCTGACCAAGCAGGGACTCTGGTTGGTGGAAATCAAAAGTTGGCCCGGAAAAATTCGTGGTGATGTCACTACCTGGACCCGTACCCACGACGGCAGGACTGTTACCGAAGAAAACCCTGTGCTGCTGGCAAACCGCAAAGCCAAAGCCCTGGCCTCGCTTCTTCGATCCCAACCGGCGGCTCGATCCATTCGCATGCCCTGGCTGGAAGCAGTCGTCTTTCTCTCCGCCGATAATCTCGAGTGTGAACTCACCGGTCAAGCTCTCAGTCGAGTCCTGCTTCAAGATCAACCAGCAACCGAATCCAGCCCAGAACGACCTGGCATCCTCGCCGCCCTGCTCAATCGACAAGTGAATCGACAAGAATCCGGAATCGAGCCGGAGAGCCGAAGCCTGATCGATATCAAGGTTGCTAAGTCCCTTTCCAGAGCCATGGAGCAAGCAGGGATTCGTCCATCCCTAAAGTCACGGAGAGTCGGCGACTACATCCTGGGTGAACTGCTGGCCGATGGACCCGGCTACCAAGACCGTTTAGCCAAACACGTCTCGTTCGAGAACATGTTCAGTCGCGTCCGACAATACACAGTCGCACTGGCCGACTCGGAGGAAGAACGCCAACAACGCAAGCGAGCTGCCGCTCGCGAGTTTCAGATCATCCAGTCCCTCAACCACCCAAATATCCTCCCAGCCCAAGACTACAAGGAGCATGACCTAGGCCCTGCCCTGCTCTTCAAGTACCTTGACCCTCAAGCCATTCGCTTCGATCACTTTCTGGCGACTCGCTGCCACAGGCTCACTTCCGAGCAACGGCTCAAGCTACTGCGTCAGATCGCCGACGCCATCCGTTACGCCCATCGCCGTCGCATTGTGCATCGCGCATTATCCCCTCAAAGCATCTTGTTGATGAAGGAAGAAGGGGTACGACAAGCAACCGTGCAAGAGCCGACCATGGCGTTTGATGATCCCTCGAAGCTCTGTGTCCAGGTGTACAATTGGCAGGTCGGCGTGCGCGACAACAGCACCGTCTCCGGCCGAGTTACCAATGTCGAGAACTTGGTCGAAGCTCAGTCGTTTGTTTACATGGCCCCCGAAGCAATCGCCGATCAGCGACTCGTTACCGAGGCCTCCGACATCTTTTCTCTCGGAGCTATCGCCTACCATCTGTTCGCGTCTCGTCCTCCGGCTAGCAGTCCCTCGGAGTTGGCCAGGACTCTGCGGGAAAAGAAAGGA
>JBJONT010000184.1:0-15124 GCA_046051705.1 Planctomycetota bacterium
GGCCAGAACTGGGGTGCCTTCGAACCCGGACTTCTCCCAGCTTTTCTCCCACAGGAGCTTAGGGGCTTTCGGAAGCGAACCGTTTGCAATACCGGTAGACGCAGCATCACCTCGACTGACAAGCCAATCATCGGCGAGAGCTGGACGATCGGAGAATTCAGTAAGGCTTGTTACCGCCGCAATGGTGACGAAGTGAAAGAAACTGGAGAGCAAAACGGTCTGGAGTCGCGATACGTGAGTCATGTGAGTTCTTGCCAACAGTTAAAGATGCAGTTAAAGCTATCGAGTGGGATGATAAGGGTGTTTGCGATTCAAGTGTATCACGGGCCTATATCAGCGGCATGCTAAAGGGGCATGCTTCCATGCGTAGCTACCAAGATACATCCACCCAAACCAATCGGTGGTCAGAGGCTTTTACCAATTCATGATCTTCTTTGGATTCGGTCGAAGAAGGCCAGAAGACACCTTGGGCGAGGACTTTGAAGTTTGCTGAGGGGAGAACGAAGTCGATTCGTAGGTTTCCGGGATTCTTATCATTGAAGTCACCTGTATCGTGGGCGGGGTTCCCTTTGTGCTGGAGGTTTGCACCGCGAGACAAGCTGGAGGCTTCGGCAGCACCGGTACTCTCTGGGATCGGGTATTTAGCGATGCGGGGGTGAGCGATGAGCTTTCGGATAGCATCTGGTTTCCCATCGCCGTCGATGGGGTCTGCATTAAGGTCGCCGAGGATTGCAAAATAGGAATCCTCTTGGAGTCCGCCTCGGCGTAGTTGATCGTCGATGAGATAATCGGCGGCAGGGCTGCCGGAGACATAGTCGAGAAACAGCCGTATTTCGTCGTGATTACGGCAACCATTTCTATCCTCCGGGCCATCGAAGACCGGGGGAGTTGGGTGTGAGGCGAGGATATGAACCGTGCGGCCATCGACTTCGACAGGGATGTCCCAATGGGACTTCGAGCTCAAACGAAGTTCCTTCCAAATCGCTTCGGGGTAGTATGGTTTCCCTTCAACATTTGGAATTAGTGCGTTGGGCATTTCACTCCAACGAAAGAGTTGGAAGGTGCGGATGGCAGAAGAGTCGATTGGGTAACGACTGAAGACCGCCATTGCATATTGTCCGGGGAAGGTGCCGAATCCCCATGCGTCGTTTGGTTCGTGGAGCTTGCCGTTGGCGTCGAGATCGAGTTGCGAGTCGACACCGGTATTCACGGGGCCTGCGTAGAAATACTTCCAGGGTGGTCGGTTAGAAGAGGTGCTGGCTGCTTGAGAATCAGAGGGTGCGTTGAGGTATTGGTCTAGGAATCGTTTCGCGGTGTCTTGGTCGTAGTCGATTTCATTGAGCAGCAGGATATCGGGCGAGACCTTGGCGATGATCTCCGCGATTTTCTTTGCTTGCGAGTCACCTTGAGCGAGATCTTCTGCGAGTTCCCCGGCTTTTTTGCGGTTCATCGCGGAGTTGAAGGTTGCGATCCGCAGAGCTTTCACTGGTTGCCCGGTTTGTTGTTGACCTGATTCAGCTTGTTGTTGGGCGTGCACGGTTTGAATTGCCGGATTGCAACAGAGCAAGTTGCAGTAGGCGAGGAACCAACACGCAGGACGGATAAGAAACTGGATGCCGCGAAGAACCGAGCGGGGTAGAGACATAGGTTGGCTTAGTTCGTGATTGTTGGATTTACGGTGTTCGAATTAGAGTTCGTCGGATACGCGTTTTTCGAAGCTGCGAACTAGGTCCGAGGCTTCTTGTAGATGGTGCAAGATGCGTTGCATGGCGGTTTCCACATCCGAGAAATGTTCGTTCATGAATTTCTCGGCGGTTGCATCTTTCCAGGATTCGCCGATCGTTGCAGAAGCGATTCTCCAATCGTTTAGGGTGGATTGGATTCTACCTTTAACTCCTACGAGATCACTTCGGGAACGAGGGTTCATCGGTAGTTTCCCATCGGTAGTAGATCGGAGTTAAACAACGTCTATTTTCCTTGCGTTATTTCGCTGAGGTCGCGAATTGCGAGGTGATTTTTTCCAGGCCATCCAAGTTTTCGCGAAGGCGTACGGCCGCATCGAGATCGGTATGGTTAAGGATTCCAACTGGGCCTGTGAAACCAGACTTACCGATGCACTCAAGGATTTCTTGGTCGCGATTGCCTTGGCCGATGGGCAAAATTTTCTTACCGAGTCGTTCACCGTCGTCGAGCGTGCCGTTGAGGTTGATCGCTAGCAGGTAAGGCAGGAGTTTCGGAAGGATCTCCTTGAGTCGGTCGACTTGGTGGTGAGCGTGGTGAAGGTTGTAAACGATGCCGACGTTTGGCATGTCGATCGCTTTGAGCAAACGAATTTGGTTTTCAGGCTCGCCGTACCAACCGCCGTGGTTGTAGAGGGCGACTTTGCAACCGGCTTGATCGGCAGCTTGAGCGATTTCGCGGATGCGATTTACTTCGGACTGAATAAACGCCTTGGTTTGCTCTTCGTTCATGTTCGGATCGCCGCCACCTGTGACCCAAAGCTGCGGATGGATTTGATGTTTTTTGATCAGGCTCAAAATCAGTTTTGCTTCGTCATTTAGAACGGTAGGGAACCACCAGGCAGTCATTTCGATCCCATGTTTTTTCATCGTGACGATTTCGTCTTCGAAGGTTGCAACATGTTCAGCGCGGTAATCGTAGGCGAGTTTTTTGATGCCGAGTTGATCGAGCATTTCGGCTCGTTCTTCCGGGGAGCGTTTTTTGGAGTCAAAGGGAACGATGCACCAAGCGACCAAGTTGCTCTTTTGAAACATCGAGGGCTGGAAGTCTCGGTCTTGGCCGACAGCCGAAATACCCCCTAGAGACGAAAAAGCCAGAGTTAGGGCGACGAGCAAGACTCGGAGGCCGGAGGTAAGAAAACTTGGTTTGGATAGGGACATTGGAGGGATCCTAAGGATTGAAAGGGTGGGAGGGGAAGGGCTTAGGGGTAAGCGTGCATTTATGCCGAGTTGTCGGATCGTACTGATTGTAAGGGAGATTGTAGATCAAAGCAGAGCGATGCACACGGGAATCCTGGGAGAGGAAATCGGTCAGAAAGAGCATTAGCCGTTGTAAACAATGGGCTTGGTGAATACATTTTCTAATTCGTCTCTCCACATTTTTCAGGATTTTACCCCCATTCGAACTATGTCATCACCCACCCCAATCACAGTCGCTTACGGCGATGGTATCGGCCCCGAGATCATGGAAGCGACCTTGCACATCATCGAGGAGGCCGGGGCTAGGCTTGAGAAACACGTCATCGAGATCGGCGAGAAGCAGTATCTAAGGGGTAACTTGGCGGGTATTGAGCCTGGCGCATTCGATAGTTTGCGAGCGACACGGGTCTTCTTGAAAGCACCGATCACGACTCCACAAGGTGGCGGTTTCAAATCATTGAACGTCACAACCCGTAAGGCGTTTGGATTGTACGCGAACATTCGACCTTGCTTGAGCTATGATCCATTCATTCGCACGAAGCACCCGAAGATGGATGTGGTGATTGTGCGCGAGAACGAAGAAGACTTGTATGCTGGGATTGAGCACCGTCACACGCTGGATGTGATGCAGTGCTTGAAGCTGATTTCGCGACCTGGTACAGAAAAGATTTGTCGCTATGCGTTTGAGTATGCGCGAGCATATGGACGCAAGAAGGTAACTTGCTTTACCAAAGACAACATCATGAAGCTGACCGATGGTTTGTTTCATAAGATTTTCGACGAGATCGCTGCTCAGTATCCAGACATTGAAAATGAGCATTGGATCGTCGACATCGGTGCAGCGAAGCTCGCTGATACACCGGAAGCTTTCGATGTGATCGTTATGCCAAACCTTTATGGCGACATCCTCTCTGACGTTGCTGCTCAGATTGCGGGCTCTGTCGGATTGGCCGGTAGCGCCAACATCGGAGATGGCTGTGCGATGTTTGAAGCCATTCACGGATCTGCACCGCGACGAGCTGGGCAAAACCTTGCAAACCCATCTGGTCTGTTCTTGGGCGCCATCCAGATGCTGGTTCACATCGGACAAGCCGATGTAGCCGAGCGCGCACACAATGCTTGGTTGAAGACCATTGAAGATGGTGTTCACACCTACGACATTTTCAAGGATGGGGTATCGAAGGAAAAGGTAGGCACGAAGGAATTCGCTAAGGCTGTCGTCGCACGGTTGGGTAAGAAGCCTGAAGTGCTGAAGTGTGTCGATTACAGTCGTGCACCGAAGCGGCCTCTGACAGATCGTCCACCTTATGTCCGCTCGAATGAAAAACGAGAACTGGTCGGCGCAGACGTCTTCGTCGCTTGGACCGATTCCACAGATAGCCTAGCCGCAAAGTTGCAACCGCTCGCAGCCGACGGCTTGGTGCTTGAGATGATCTCCAATCGCGGTATGAAAGTTTGGCCGGGCGGAATGGCAGAAACATTCACCGTCGACATCAGCCGTTGTCGCTTTGCCTTGCCTGAAGGATCTGGGCAATCGACCACCAACGCGGTGATCGTCTCGTTGCTTGAGCGCCTGAACAAGGCTGGGGTTGATTTTGTCAAGTATGAAGGCTTGTACAACTTCGACGGCAAGCCTGGATTTTCGCGTGGACAAGGTCAGTAAATCGATTTCTCCCGTCGTATCTTTCGCAAGAGCCGACGGGATTAATTCGTCCGACCCGAGCAAACTTGCAACTTCCTGCTTGTTTGCTTGTGCGAGCAAATTCCGTCAATTGCAGATGTTTTTATGAGCCAAACAGTATCGATTGACGGCGTGAATTTGACTTTGGCCAATCCGGTTTCGACCGCAACGCGGTGGATTGGCCAAGAAGAATCACTTCGCCAGCTAGCAGCTTGTTGGCTGAGCGTTGCCCCAGGGGACTTGCCTCTAACTCCTAGGCTCGTCGGCGTACCTGGGGTTGGCAAGACGGCGCTAGCGATGGCTGCCGCCAGCGCGCGGGGGCAAAGTCTCTACATCTTCCAATGTACCGCCGACACGCGTCCGGAAGACTTGTTGGTCACACCTGTTTTGGCGAGCGATGGAAAGATTTCTTATCACGCATCCGCTTTGGTCACAGCGATGATCAAAGGGGGAGTGTGTGTGCTGGACGAAGGGAACCGGATGAATGAAAAATCCTGGGCTTCGTTAGCACCTTTGTTCGACCAACGCCGTTACGTCGAATCGATTGTCGCGGGAATATCGATCCCGGCGCACGAGGATTTCCGAGCGGCAGTCACGATGAATCAAGACGACTCAACTTATGAGATCCCCGATTACATTTTGAGCCGTTTGCAGCCGACGTTGCAGGTGGGGTTCCCCAGTCGCAAGGATGAGTTAGCGATCTTGCAATACCATTTGCCATTCGCCGAGGCAGACGTGTTGGGACTGACCGTTGATTTCTTGCAACAAGCGCACGCATTGAAACTAGATTTCTCTGCGCGAGATGGGATCAATGTTTTGCGGTATGCCATCAAGCGATTAGCCGCCGCAGATTCGAAGCATCCTTTGTCAAAGGATAAGGCTTGGCGAGATGCGATCATCGCGTGTTTAGGTGATGAAGCCTTGGACTTAGCCGCCTTGGCGGAGCGTCGCAGACAAGCATTGGGTGGAGATGTATTGCCAATGGGGCTTGAAGATTTCTTTTTCGACCCCGACGATCCGCTACGCCCTGATGACGAAGACGAAGACAAGTAGGGTCGGAATTGGAATGCTGTTGAAACATTTCGATCAAGTACGGTTAGGAACCGGGGTTGAGATGTTTTGCTTTAAAGTTGATTTCCTTCAAGTAGATGGCTGGTAGCAATGAGTGCAGGGCATGTCGGAGCGAAAGGCCGGACAGTGGACATAACAAACCAATCGATCGAACATGCTTGGGAGCAGTGGGTACCGAGGTATTTAGTACCGATTGACCCGAAACGCATGGGGCATTACTTCACCGATGTACTGATCATCGGAGGTGGGCTGGCAGGATTGCGAGCGGCCCACGAGATTGATCCTTCGTTGCGCACGATGATTTTGACGAAGGACAAAGTGCAGGAGTCCAACAGTGCCTATGCCCAGGGTGGGATAGCGAGCGTGTGGGATCCTGAGGATCGGTTTGACAATCACATCCAAGACACACTCGTCGCCGGGTGCGACTTGTGCGATGTTCCGACGGTGGAGATGGTGGTAAGGGAAGCCCCATTAAGAGTTGCGGAATTGATTGACTGGGGGACGGAGTTTGATCGTTTGGATGGGCAATTGATATTGGGTCGTGAAGGAGGTCACTCCCATCAACGGATCATTCACGCCCTTGGTGATGCGACAGGCAAAGAGATCATGCGAGCGATGATTGAGCATACGCGAGCGAAGCCCAATATCGAGGTTTGCGAGGAAGCTTATACGATCGACTTGATCACCTTTGAGGGGCGTTGTCGCGGGGCAGTGGTATCGATCAAGCAAGGGGCGCCAGTGATCATTTGGGCCAAGCAGACTATTTTGTGTGCGGGTGGATGCGGCCAGGTGTTTCGCGAGTCAACGAATCCCAAGGTTGCCACGGGGGATGGTCATGCGATTGCTTTTCGCGCCGGCGCACAGATGAGGGATATGGAGTTTATGCAATTCCATCCGACTGTTCTGTATATCGCAGGTTCGTCCAGAACGTTGATCACCGAAGCGATCCGAGGCGAGGGAGCTTATTTGGTCGATGCTAACGGGTATCGGTTTATGAAAGACTACGACAGTCGCTTAGAGCTTGCTCCGCGCGATGTGGTCAGCAAGTCGATAGTCAGTCAAATGGAGAAAACGCAGTCGCCTTCCGTTTACTTGACCTTGGCGCACTTGGATGCAGATCATGTTCGCCGTAGGTTTCCGGGGATTGCGAAGGTTTGCGAGGGATTTGGGTTGGACATTGCCAAGGACGCCATTCCAGTCCGGCCAGGGGCCCATTACATGATTGGGGGGGCGAGTGTCGACGAGCAAGCGAGAACAAGTTTGCCGGGACTTTGGGGGGCTGGTGAGGTGACCAGCAGTGGACTTCATGGTGCGAATCGCTTAGCCTCCAACAGCCTCTTGGAAGGATTGGTTTATGGCGCGATCGCTGGCAGAAACGCTTCGAAAGCAGCCAAGCAGGACCCCGAGAGTGACTTGCGTGTCTTGCCAGTCGAGAACAAGCCGCGCGATGGCGTACCGGCTTGGTTCGACGTATCAGATATCCGCAACTCCTTGCGAGCCGTGATGTGGCGTTCGGTAGGGGTGCAGCGTCGCCAAGAACGACTCGATGAGGCACTTCAAGACATCCATCGCTATTCGAGTTATGTCCTTTCTCACTCGCTTCGTGATGTAGAGGCTTGGGAACTACAGAACTTGCTCACGGTCAGTTTGATGATGACTCACGCTGCTCTCTCCAGGCAAGAGTCTCGGGGAGTGCATTTGCGTACCGATCATCCTAACTTGGACAACGTGCATTGGCGTAAGCACTTGACGATGCGGCGTCGGGAATCTGACGAGTAGCAACAACCCATCGCGTGGAAGCGGGATCGTTGCACAGGTTCGATGCTGGCTAATTCGATGCCGGCAAAACTTTTTGGCGAAGTCCCATTAACTGTTTGCCGAACTTGGGGACTGACTGTGGAACTGCGTGCAGTGCGAGCATCGCTCGGTTCCGAAGATCGTATAAGCTCTTTGCAGCGCTTGGCTGGTGCTTCCCCATATTTCGGATTGCTCGAGGAAGATATTTTCTCGACCGATGTGGCTTACGAGTCCAACATTGCTTAAGACGGCGAGCATCTCTGCATCAACACCGCTGAGGATGACTGTCACCCCCTTCTTGATCATGTTTTGAGAAAAGGTATCGAGAACCATCATGCAGACCGAGTCGGGGTTTCTTGCACGCTTAAGTCGCAAAATCACGACGCGTAGAGGAGGCTGAGCATCGAGTTCGATGGAATCGAGCAAGCGTTCGAATTCAGGAGCGCTTCCGAAGAAGAGCTCACCTTCGAAATTGTAGATACGGATCCATTCGCAGCGTTTCTCTCCGGCTTTGATTTCTCGTACGACTTTACCTTGGCTGATTGTAAGCTCGGTGCTGCTAATTTTTGCGGCTTTAGGTATGTACAGAGCGAACGACAAGACAACACCGATCAGGATGCAGAATTCAACGGAGACCAAGATTGCAGACAGGGCGGTAACGACAAGGATCCATGCATCGAATCGGGTAGCTTTGACAATGTACTTCAACGTTGCCATTTCCGTCATGCGGAAAGCGGTCAGGACGAGGATTCCGGATAAAGCTGGTCTTGGGATATACGCAGCGTAGGGGGCGAAGACCAAGACAGTCAGAGCGACACCCAATGCGCTAATGACGCCGGACCACTGAGTAGCGGCACCGGAGCTATGGTTGATGTAAGTTCGTGTAAGGGAGCCGGAGCCAGGAAAGCAGTTGAAGAAACTCCCAGCGGTGTTCGCCAGACCTTCGCTCAAGCATTGCTGGTTCATGTCGAGTTTATCACCCGTTTTAGCCGCAATAGATTTGGCCATGGCCATGGCTTCTAGTAATCCCAGGAAAGCGATTGCAAGAGCGCTACCGGAGAGATCGCGGACGAGTGCCAAATCCCATTGAGGCAAAGCGAAAGACGGAAGTTTTCTGGGGATCGCTTCGGTCAGTTTAACTTTGAGGACCCCTTCAGGGTCGACGAAATACAATCCTATCGAGACGGCGATCAGAGCAATGAGAAATTCTGGGAGCCAGATAGAGAGTCGCCGGTTGATAAATCTTATAAACACGGCGATAGCGACGGTCGAGGCAGCAACTGCAAAGGTCGGCCAGTGAACACCACCACTTTCTGCGATCGTTTTCCAGAACCGGACCAAGAAGTGGTCGTGAGGGTCAATGGTAACGTGCAGTCCGAGGATATGCTTCAATTGATCCATCAGTAGAAGGACCGATGCGCCGAGGGTAAAACCTACGATGACAGCATGGGAGATAAACCTGGAAAGGTCACCGAAGCGGAACAAAGATATTGCCGTTTGGATCACGCCGACGAGCAAGGCCATCAGGATTGCAGCGGCCCGTCGGTTTTCATCTCCATCGATGGACGCCAAAGCGCTGAGCATCGCAATAGAAATGGCATTCGTAGGGCCGTTGATCAACTGCTTCGACGAATCGAGGACAGCGCCAACGGACGTCATTACGATTGCTGTGTAGAGCCCCATTTCAGCGGGCATTCCGAATATTTTCGCATACGCGATAGCTTGAGGCACCGCCACAGCAGCGACGGTAACCCCTGCGAATAAGTCTCGGCCAAACCAGGCGCGATTGTATTGTCTTAGAGACCCGAGGGCTGGTATCCAGCGTTCTAAGTTGTCTGGTTTTGACGCCTGCATTGCTTGGATCAGTTCTGGTCCTCGATCACGCTCTAGTGATGGCCAGCGCGACCAGGATTTATTAGAAGAGTTATTGTGAAAACAAAGACAAGGAACTTTGGTAGGGGGTGGACGTTGGTCGGTAGTGGGCGTCGCGGTCAGCAGGTATCAGGGCTTTCAGCAGACGCGTTGAGTAGACACGGGTGCAGTGATTAGAATGGTAATCTCCAACGGGGATTTTTCCAACACACAAGGCTTGATACAAGGCTTGTTTTCCCGGTCGCAACGACCGTCAGAAGCGACCAGTTGGAATAGAATTGTTGCCATCCACGACGAAAACATCACGATTGCTTCACGAACCCATTACCGTTGGCCCAGATTGACCATTCATGCAAGAGATTTACTTGGACAATCATGCTACGACGCGAGTCGATTCGCGAGTGATCGAGGCGATGATCCCATGGATGAACGACGAGTTTGCAAACGCCGGTAGCCATACGCATGGGTCAGGTAGAAGAGCGGCCGCCATGGTGGAGCAGTGTACCGAGCAGATACTAGGGTTGCTCGGTGCACCCAACCATGAACTCGTTTTTACAAGCGGCGCGACGGAAAGCATCAATCTAGCGATATTCGGGACGTTTTCTCATCCTAAACAACCGCGGCGAAGCCTCTTGGTCGGGCAAGCAGATCATCGTGCGGTTCTCGATTGCGCAAAACGGCTGAAGACTCTTGAATTCGGTGACCAGAAACTCGGTAACCAGAGTTTTTCAGTGGGTTATCTGAAAGTCGAAGATGCAACTTCTCAGCAGGCCGGCGCAATCGACTTGGAAGCACTCCAGGGAGCTTTAAACGAAAACGTTGCGATGGTTTCCGTGATTTTAGGGAATAACGAAATTGGCACCCTTCAAAATATCGAACCATTAGCCAAGGCTTGTCATAACGTCGGAGCGTTGCTGCACATCGATGCAACGCAAGCCATTGGTAAAATCGATTTTCGCATCGAGGAGACACAAGCGGATTTCATCAGTTTTTCCGCGCACAAGTTTTACGGTCCGAAGGGGATCGGAGGGTTGCTAGTACCCAAGGAGAGATTGCGGCTGAGGCCTCAGATTATTGGAGGTGGCCAGCAGAACAATCTGCGATCCGGGACGTTAAATACCCCTGGAATTGCAGGGATGTGCCGAGCTTTGGAGATTGCCGCCGAGGAGCTGCCAATCGAAGCTCAGCGATTACGAATGTTGCGAAAGCGGCTTTGGGATCGATTCTCCGAGTCGATCGAGGGACTCGGGCTAAACGGGCCGCCGATCGAGGCTGGATTGCCCCAGATCGCACAATCGCCCGTTAGAACTTGGGAATACCGGTTGCCTGGAAACCTCAACGTACGGTTTCCCAAGGTAGAAGGGCAATCGCTGATGCTCAAGGTTCCTCAGTTAGCTCTCAGCAGTGGCTCGGCATGCTCATCGGCCGATCCGAGACCGAGTCACGTGCTGCAAGCGATTGGACTGACCGACGAGGAAGCCCGCAGCAGCCTCAGGTTCGGTATTGGTAGATTTAATACTACAGAGGAAATCGACGAAGCAGCGGATCGAATCGTGGCTGCGTACCATGAGCTTCGTCTATTCGTCGCTTGACCTGTTTCGAGTCGCACCGACAATACAAGAATCCCGTTCGCATTGATTTCATTGTGACCGAGTTCGAAACGAATCATTCGTCGTACGTCCTTCCCCTCCCATTTTATCCCATTCGTTCAAGACCCCCCTCAGACGAAATAGCTAGGCGAATATGAGTACGATAGAGTCTCCTGAAGTTCGAGCCACATCGAGTGCAACGCCATCGGTACCTGATGCGAGTGGTCGGTTTGGCGTATTTGGTGGTCGCTTTGTTCCGGAGACCCTTACGCGGGCCCTTGAGGAATTAACGCAAGAGTACGCGAAGGCAAAGTCCGATCCCGATTTCCAAGCGGAACTCGATGAGTTGCTACATCGATTCGTGGGTCGGCCATCTCCGCTGTACCATGCGAAGCGATTCAGTCAGCAATTAGGTGGTGCTCAGATTTGGCTCAAGCGAGAAGATTTGAACCACACCGGGGCGCACAAGATCAACAATACCCTTGGGCAAGCTCTGTTGACGTTGCGGATGAAGAAGACGCGGGTGATTGCAGAGACAGGTGCGGGTCAACACGGCGTCGCTTCCGCCACGGCTTGCGCACACTTCGGACTTCCATGCGTGGTGTACATGGGTGCGGAAGACGTTAGACGGCAAAAGCCAAACGTCTTTAGTATGCGATTGATGGGAGCGGAAGTTCGTCCCGTGGAAAGTGGGTCGAAGACCCTTCGCGATGCAGTTAACGAAGCTATGCGCGATTGGATGTCGAGTGTCGAGCACACCCATTACATCATCGGTTCGGTGATTGGTCCGCATCCATTCCCGATGATGGTTAGAGACTTCCAGAGCGTGATTGGTAAAGAGTGCCGTGAGCAGTGCTTATCAAGCATTGGAAGGTTGCCCGATACGATCGTGGCTTGTGTGGGTGGTGGCAGCAACGCCGCAGGAATGTTTTATCCATTCGTTGCTGACAAGGGCGTTCGATTGGTTGGTGTCGAAGCGGGTGGACGAGGTGGCACGCCAGGCGACCATGCTTCTCCACTTACTTTCGGTTCACCAGGAGTTTTGCACGGTTCATACAGCTATGTCATGCAAGATGATGATGGGCAGACAAGCGATGTGCATTCGATTTCAGCAGGCTTGGATTACCCAGGAGTTGGACCAGAGCATTCGTATTGGAAAGACGCTCATCGAGTAGAGTACACCTCATGCAGGGACGACGAAGCTTTAGGTGCATTTGATTTCCTTGCGAAGAATGAAGGGATTCTGACCGCTTTGGAAACCTGTCATGCGGTCGCGAAAGCTGCCGAGATAGCAAAGACGATGAGTCCTGATCAACACCTAGTGATTTGCTTATCGGGACGCGGGGACAAGGACGCAGCGGAACTTGCTCGCCTTCGTGGCCAAGAATGGTAACGGCCCAGTGGTAATCCCAGCGTAACTACGACCTAGTGCGATAAAGATTCAGCGTAATAACACCATCGTGGTAACCGTGCGATGCAGCTGATCGACTTGTAATTTTTTTCGGAAGTCCATAAGACCATGACAGCCATTGATACATTGTTTGAAAAGTTGCGTGCATCTGGAAAGAAAGCGTTGATGCCCTTTATCACGGCTGGTGATCCGAACATGGAGTTCACCGCGAAGGTGCTCAAGCGACTACAAGAGCTTGGATGCTCCATGGCAGAAGTCGGGATTCCTTATAGTGACCCGATTGCAGACGGACCGGTAATCCAAGCTTCGTATACGCGAGCTTTAACGAACAAAATCAAGTTGCATCAGATTTTCGATCGGATAGAGCAGGAACGCAACACGTTGACGATGCCGTTGGTATCGATGGTCAGCTACGCGATCATCCATCGCCAAGGGCCTGAGGCTTTTGTGGAATCGGCCAAGCAGGCAGGGTTTAGCGGGGCGATTGTTCCAGATTTGCTCGTTGAAGAAAGCACCGCGTTATCCAAAGTATGCCGAGAGCGAGATTTCAACCTGATCCAGTTAGTCACGCCAACGACTCCACCGGAGCGGGCACTTCGGATCGCTCAAGAATCCTCTGGATTCCTCTATTTTGTGTCTGTGACGGGAATCACTGGCGAGCGGACTCAATTACCTGATGGTTTGGTAGATCGCGTCGGTTGGCTCAAGTCCAGGACGGACTTGCCGATTTGCATTGGTTTTGGTATTTCCAAACCTGAGCATGTACGACTTTTGGCCCCTGTTTGTGACGGCTTGATCGTCGGATCTGCGATTGTTCGATGTTTAGAAGGAGCGAATCGCTCCGAGGACGAAGCGATTGCTTCAGCAAGCACCTTGGTCAAAAGCTTACTCGAGGCTTTAGGCTAAGCACTACGTTTGCCGCAGATGCAATTGCTTATTGCAGATGGGATTTTAGGAGGTTGTCGTGCGATACCGTCAATTAGATAAGATCGTTGAGTTGGTTCCAGGGGAGTATCTCGTGGCGACGCGCAAGCTGTATCACCACGAAGACTACCTTCGCGATCACGTCCCGTTGTTTCCGGTGATGCCGGGAGTAATGATGCTAGAGGCTCTCTATCAAGCTTCGATGTGGTTGGTCAGCGCAACGGAAAACTACGCTGCATCCTTGCTGACTTTGGACGAAGTTCGAAACGTCAAATTTGCGGACTTTATGGAACCAGGTCAAGAATTGACCGTGCGCGTCGAATGGGTAAAGTCCGATGATAAATCAGTGACGCTCAAAGCAAGCGGAATGCGAGGGGATGTCACGGCCGTTTCAGGGCGGCTTGTCGTAGGAAAACGAAACTTGGGCTCCGAACAAGGTGAGGATTCCTTGTCCAACGTCGATGAGTTCGCTAGAGACGCGATGCGCAAAGAAGTTGCGAAATTACTCGCCGGTAATACTACGCGGTAATACTACGCGGTAACACTACGCGGTAACACTACGCGGTAACACTACGCGATAATCAATCAAAAGGTTTGAGAATTACACTCGCGAGGGGCGGCAGAGTAAGGAGTACCGAGGCTGGCTGACCGTGATAGGGGAAGCTAGCGTCGGCATGAAGCACCGCTTGGTTTGCAACCCCAGATCCACCGTACCGAGTGGCATCGCTGTTGAAGATCTCTTTGTATTTTCCAGAAGAGGGGACACCCATCCGGTACTCACGTACCACGGGGGTGAAATTACAACAGACCAAGAGATGCTCACTTGGTCCTTTCGCCTCGGTGGGATTGCTCGGGTTGGTAATTGTTTTGCGAAGGTAGCCAAGAACGTTAGCGGAAGCGTTTTGGCAATCTACCCATTCGAAACCTGAACCGTGGAAATCACCTTGGTAAAGCGCAGGCTCGGAAGCCATCATATGATTGAGATCTGCAACCAAGTTTTGGATACCTGCATGAGTGTCCCATTTGAGCAGATCCCATTGCAACTGAGCATCTTCGTTCCATTCGTGCCATTGAGCGAGCTCACCACCCATGAAGAGAAGCTTTTTGCCTGGATGAGTCCACATGTAGGCGTAGAGCAGTCGCAGGTTTGCGAATTTCTGCCATAGGTCACCGGGCATCTGCGCGATCAGAGAGCCTTTCCCATGGACGACTTCGTCATGGGAGAATGGCAACATGAAGTTTTCGCTGAAGGCGTAGATCAGGCTGAAGGTAAGATCGTTCTGATGATGCTGGCGGTGGATCGGTTCACGGCGCATGAAACGAAGAGTGTCGTTCATCCAACCCATGTTCCATTTGATGGAGAATCCCAAACCGCCGACATCCACGGGGTGAGAAACACCTGGCCATGCTGTCGATTCTTCTGCGATGGTCAGGACGCCCGGAAACTCTTGGTGAACATGTCGATTGAATTCGCGAAGGAAATGGATGGCTTCTAGATTCTCGCGTCCACCGGAAGCATTGGGTATCCATTGCCCTTCTTTGCGAGAGTAGTCGAGATAGAGCATGGAAGCCACTGCATCGACTCGCAAGCCATCGATATGGTATTTGTCGATCCAGAACATCGCGTTGGCGATAAGGAAATTACGGACCTCATGCCTTCCGTAGTTGAACACCATCGTTCCCCAGTCCGGGTGTTCGCCTTGGCGAGGGTCTTCGTGTTCAAAAAGGGCCGAGCCGTCGAAACGAAATAGTCCATGGGCGTCGCGAGGGAAGTGAGCCGGTACCCAGTCGATCAGCACACCGATACCATGTTGGTGGCAGTAGTCGACAAAGTACATGA